>JAKAVI010000447.1 GCA_021817355.1 Pseudomonadota bacterium
AGTTCTGGCGCCCGGAGGAGTTCATGGAAACCATCTTCGGTTCGCCAATCGATACTGACTATTGGGCGGTAAATAATCCCGCAACCATTGCCAAGCGCGATCCAACGCGTTTGCTCGGGCTTGGGATATATCTCGAAGTCGGTGATCAGGACATGTTGTACCTGCATGAGGGCACCGAATTCCTGCACCGCATCCTCTTTGATGCAGGTATCAGCCATGAATACCGGCTTGTTTGTGGGGCCGAACATGTTGGGCCTTCATTGGATGGGCGCATGGCGGACGCACTCGGGTTTATCGGCCGGCAGATCGCGCCGCCAAACTGGATAGATCAGAGGGTCATTGAGATGCGTGCGATCATGGACGAGAAGAAGCGCGCTTTCGGGCTTTCGGAGGACGGCGTTGACCCGCGGTGGATCAGAGGCGCCTGAGGTGGGACGGGGACCTTTTCAGGCGGCCACCAAATGCATCAGCTCGCAAAGAGCCTGCGCGCAATACCGACACGCCCGGATCGGGCGGCGTTCGTCAAGTCAGAGGTTTCATGCGGTTTGTGGCCATGCCAGGAGGGACCGCCTGCGCGGGCAAGCTATCACGCGGCGGCGCTGGCCTCCGGCGTCATTCTTGAAGTCCGTCTTGGTCCGAGCAGGAGTTCCTGTGGTGCCCCAAGATGGGGGCGTCATCCGTCTGAAACCAGCTCGCCTGGCCGGCCTTGCGGGCGCAAATCTGGCTCCAGCGCGTCTTGTTTTTTGCCATCCTCAGCTCTTCTGTGACGGGGGTAATGCAGCTTTATGGGCAAGCCTCTTTCGCGTCTTCAGCTGCCCGCTGCTGCTCTCAGGGAATGCTGTCTTGGCGACGGGTTGCGCGCAGGGAAGTAACCTCAGCCCGTGACGGACAGTCCTCGGGGGACAGGCGTTTGTCCCTTCTTTAGATGCTGACAATGGCTTGGCGCAAAGGTGATCGCCTGGGCGCTCATGCCGATCATTCCTGCCGTAACGGCAGCCAAAAGCACGGCGCGAGCGGTTTGGGGTGTGAGGCCTGCCATTGGACACGTGCGTTGGGAGCTCTCCACTACGCCGGGTTAGCGAGATGTTTTTCGCTTCGTCCGCGGGAGGGTGTATCAAGGTCGCCTTGATATTGGATACTGAGTGAGGAGACGCGAATGAGCGCACGCTTTGCAATGACGATTGATGGCGGCATGGTCGCAGGCAGCGAGACTTTTCCGGTCGAAAACCCTGCCACGGGTGCTCCTTTTGCCTCCGCTCCTGACTGCACACGCGCCGAGCTCGATGCGGCCGTTGGGGCGGCCCGCAAGGCGTTGCCGGGCTGGAAGGCGACACCTATTTCCGAGCGGCGCAAGGCTCTGGGGGCGATGGCAGCGGCGATCATGCAGCACGGCGAGGAGCTGGCGCGCCTGCTGACGACCGAGCAGGGCAAGCCCCATCAAGATGCGATGGCCGATGTCATGGGCGGGGCCTTCTGGCTCTCGGAGAGTACCAAGCACGAGCTGCCCGAGCATGTCGTAGAGGACACAACTGAGCACAAGGTGGTGACGCGCTATGGCCCTGTTGGTGTTGTTGCCGCCATCGTACCCTGGAATTTTCCCATCATCCTGGCGGCCTTCAAGCTGGGGCCGGCGCTTCTGGCGGGCAATACCGTCATATTGAAGCCGGCGCCGACGACGCCCTTGACCACTTTGCGCATCGGCGAGCTCTGCCGGGAGGTATTGCCGCCTGGTGTTCTCAATGTGATTTCGGGGAGCGACCGGCTGGGTCCCTGGCTGACCGCCCACAAGGGCATCGACAAGATCAGCTTTACCGGCTCGACTGCGACCGGAAAGCGGGTGATGGAAAGCGCAGCGAAGGATCTGAAGCGGGTTACCCTCGAGCTTGGCGGCAATGATGCGGCGATCGTGATGCCGGACATCGACGTCAAGGCGATGGCCGAGCAGCTCTTCTGGGCCGCGTTTCGCAATGCCGGACAGATCTGCATCGCCACCAAACGCATGTATGTGCACCAGGACATCTATGAGCCCCTGAAAGAGGCGCTCGTTGCCTATGCGCGGACAGTGCGGGTGGGAGATGGCTCGGAGCAGGGAACGCAGATCGGCCCGGTGCAGAACCGGGCCCAGTATCAGCGTGTGCTCGATCTCATCGCCGATGCCAAAGCCAAGGGCTACAAATTTCTCATCGGTGGCGAAAAGTCCGAGGGACCAGGCTATTTCGTGCCGATCACCATTCTCGATAACCCGCCCGAGGATGCCCGCATTGTGCAGGAAGAGCAGTTTGGTCCGGTCCTGCCGCTGATGTCGTTTAAGGATCTGGATGAGGTCATTGGTCGGGCCAATGACACGGCCTATGGTCTTGGCGCCTCGATCTGGTCGGCTGACATCGAACGGGCAGAAGCGCTGGCCGCGCGCCTTGAAACCGGCACTGTCTGGATCAATGAAAGCCAGGCGCTTTCGCCCCATGCCGCCTTTGGCGGGCACAAGCAGTCCGGCATTGGCGTTGAAGGCGGCCAGGAGGGTCTCCTGGAGTTCTGCCAGGCGCAAACCGTCTTCGTGCGCAGGAGTGCGCCCTCCGCCTGAGGCAAGTGGGTTCCTCGTTGCCGAAGTCTTCCCACGTGGGGCGCAACCTGAAGGATGCGGGAAAGGCTCTGAGGCTAAGGCCTTTGGGCCTATCCGCGTCAGGGCTGTCCGCGCTTTTGCGCGGGTCGGGGGAGAGGCCCTGAAGGCGCAAGTTCTGCTCAAGGGTAAAAGGCGTGCGCCCTACTGTGGGGTATGCAGGGAGGGGGCGCCTCGTGCGCCCCATTTTTCCCTGCTGTGCGAATTCACGCGCGCGGAACCGGACGAAGCGGCGGGTGAGAGGTGCGCGGATCAGGCGGTCCTGCCAGCGGCCGCACCTTGAGCATGGGGCGCTCGGCGTAGAACCAGGCGGTGGGGCTATAGAGAATGCCGCCACAGATGTGGTCAGGCTGGAGATGGACCGCGGCCATCTCGATCACCCGGCCGGACTGGTCAGAGGTGGTTAGGGCTTCGCGCAGCCACATTGCGGTTCTGGATGTAGCGCAGTCCCTGAGCGCATTGAGAGGGGCGGGGCCCAGCACGTCCGGGGTAAGTGGGAGGGCGTTCTCCTTGAGACAGGAGCGGCGCAGTTCCTTTTCGAGGCGTCCCCCCAGATGTGTAAAGCTGAAGACGATGCCGCCATTGCGCGAAGCCATGGTCTTGCAGATGAAGACGTGGGGGTGAAGTTCGCGGGCAAGCCCTGATAGATCGGCGTGGGCAAGGCCGGGACAGGACTGGAAATAGCGTACGATGGCGCGCAGGCGTGCGTCCATTTGGGGTAGTCCGGACCTTTGCGGGCCCGCTGCTACGCCCCTTCTGCCTGTCCCGCAATGGGCAGCTTCAGGCTTTTGCATGAAATTGGCATGGTGCAGGCCAAAATATTTGGTGACCTGCACCATGCCACAACCATGAATCCGAACTCCTCTACCCCTGGGTGCGGAGCTGGCCGTGCAGCTGCGTGCCCTGCCATCTGGCCGCCTGGGCCGTGGCAGGCGCGATCAGGGCGAGCCAGTCCAAGGTGGTGACGGCCTGGACCGCGAGGCGGTCTTGTCCACCCCCTCTGGCAAGGTCAGGATCCTTACTTTCGGGGGCAAGGCTTTCGCGAACCAGGGCAGTACTGTCAAAGCCAACGGCATCGCCAAGAACGGTGAGGCGATGGCCGTGACGGCAAGCGTCCCTCGCGGTGGCCGCGGCGGCCTCAAGTCCGAGCAGCCCGGCCAAAAGCATGGAGCGGCCTGCCCCCTCGAGGATCTCCGAAAAATAGGGGCTCGCATAACAGGAGGGACCCTTGCTTGCGACCACGCTCTCGTAGCGCCGGGGCTCAAAACCTGAGAACCAGCGGCTCTCACCGATTGGAAGTCCTGCCTCATCGCTGCGCTGATCATGGACGAAGACCACCGGCACGCCATGCCGGCGGGCCGTCTCGAGCGCTGTTAGGCAACGCTCGAGGATGGCGTGAATAGCCCCTGCTGCAACCGCGTCCTGCTCCATCTGTCTGCCCTGACAGACATCCACAAGTACGAGGGTTGCGGCACTCAAGGGCTGACGGGCACGCTTTTCGTAGAAGGCGATGGTCATGATGCGTGCATCCCTCTGTCACGGGCGCCGCGGGTCATGGAGCGCTCAAGGATGCCGGGCATGTGCCAGCGGCCTTCGGGACGGATGAGCACGTAGGGATCATCGCCGATCTTGATGGCGTCATTGGCCGGCGGCAGATCCTTGACGAGCTCGATATAGGATTCATCGGAGAATACGAAGGAGGGACGTCCTTCCAGTGGCTTGAACCCGCATACGCCCCAAAAGCGCACCAGCTCTTTGCGGGCATGGCCATAGAGCCTCCTGTAGCCCTTCATGCGGCAGAGTTCGCTGCCGGCACGGGCAAGGCGGAAGGCGAGCTTGGTGTGGCGGTATTCGTGGCGCACGGCAAGGCGCTCGAGCTTGGCAAAATCGGCAAAATAGCGGATGCGCAGGCAGCCGGCTGGTTCATCGCCAACATAGCCGATCAGATGTGTGGCAGTGAGGTCATTGCC
>JAKAVI010000250.1 GCA_021817355.1 Pseudomonadota bacterium
TAATCTTCATGTCACTGAGCAGGACGAACAACACCGCGCAGACCGCGCTTACACCCAGACTGAGGGCATAAATGTGCCGCTGATCCCTGCGATCGACGATGTCGCCAGCGGGCAGGGTCAGAAGAAACATCGGCACAAACTGGCTGAGACCAACGAGGCCAAGGGCAAGTGGGGTACGGGCGATGGCATAGATCTGCCAGCCGACCGCAACCGAAAGGATCTGCGCCGCCACCGCCGATAGAAAGCGCACTCCCAGGAACACATAAAAGTCCCTGTCGCGATAGGCGAACGGTTCTAGCCCGCTCCGCGGTCCTGGACCTTTCGGCGGTGCGGTCTCGTCCTTTGCCATCAGACCCCGGCGCTCTGGGCACGCGCGAGGACACGACGATAGACGGCAAAGGTCCCGCGTACATACGCCTCCGCGGTGAACTGGCTTGCGAAGCTGCGCGTGCCGCCATCCACCAGACGCTGGGCCAGATCCGGTGCGTTCAGGATCAATCGAATCGCTGCGGCCAGTGCTGGCGGATTGTCGATCGGTACCATGAGGCCATTCTCGCCATCGCGTACATAGGCACGCGGCCCCTGTGCCGCCGCTACGATAAGGGGGCGCCGGGCTGACCAGGCTTCCGCCATCACGGTACCAAATGGTTCAAAGCGCGAGGGCATGACGCAGATATCACAGGCCGAAAGCAGGCCCGCACGGTCTTCCTGCCAGCCAAGAAAGCGGACGCGCGCACCAAGCCCCAGCGTCCGGACGAGGTCCTCATACTCCTTGCGGTTGGGTCCTTCTCCTGCGATCCACAAAAAGGCGCCATCGACCTCTTTCAGCGCGTGCAGCAGGGTGTCGATGCCCTTCTTGGGATGAAGTCGCGCCAGCACGAGGAGGAGGGCAACATCATCCGGTGTATCAAAGCGGGCACGGCTGACAGGCGTACCCGCACCCGTGTCAACCGTGGAAAAAGTGTGGACGCGGGAAATGTGTTCCTCATCAACACCGCCATCGCGCAAATGCCGCTCCAAATCTGGCGTAATCGCAATGAAGTCATCGCAGGCGCGAAAATCCTTCATCTGGCGATAGCCGCCAAACCAGCCGATATTGGCGCAACCTGGCCGCCGGCGCGCAAAATGCCCGGCCCGTCCGGTCCAGTACTGGGCGATCTGCGGACGGAAGCTTTGATGTACGCGCTCAAGGGCAAGACGGGTTGGCCACGGCCATAGCGTCCGGAAACCGGCGGTAGCCACGGCGATACCCAGGTCCTTGAGGCGGGCGATCTGGCGAGACGGAACGTTAGGCCGAATCGCGACATGTTGATGAAGGCCAGCCTGGTGCAGCGCCTCTACCGCGTCAAAGAAGAAGGTCTCGATGCCGCCGATTCCAGCGCCCGACATGACCTGGAGGACCTTAATCGGAGGGGCCTCATCCACGAGACTCATCAAAGACCCCCCAAGGGCGGGAACGTCACAGCCATGAACGACATTTCGATACAGGATACTTCTTTCAATCGCACCGACTTTTGGCGATTACCTTGCGCAAGGATTGCGGCTGTAGCAACAGTCGCAATAGGGGACATGGCGGACACCACAGAAAAACTGAAATTACCTTCCAAAGCTATCCTCTTGGAGCGTCTGCGGGCCAGATTCTCCCAGCCACACCCTGCGCCCCTCATTCTCTTCGGTAACCAGAAGTCAGGTGGGACGGCCATTGCCGGCCTGCTTGCAGCGGCAACCGGGCTGCGGGCGACCCTCGATCTGAGCGGCACGAAGGCTCCCTATTTTTCCCAGCTGATGCAGGGCAAGGTCAGCCTTCGGACCTTCGTCCGCCGCAATGCCTTCAGCTTCTCGGCTCCCATCATCAAGGACGGCAGCCTGACCTTCGTAGGCGAGCCCCTGATGGAGCATTTCGGGCTCAAGCGGGCCGGGTTCATCATCCGCGATCCCTTTGACAATATTCGCAGCATTCTCGACCGGCTGAAATTGCCGGGACATTTGCAGAGCCTCGATATCAGCACGCTTAAAATTAACCGGACCTGGAAGTCCATCCTTTCAGGTGAGGACATCGGCCTGCCAAAGGGCCATTATATCGAAACTCTGGCCAGGCGCTGGCTTGCCGCAACCGAATTCTATGAACGCGAACGCCACCGCCTGACGCTGGTGCGCTATGACCGGTTTTGTGCCGACAAGCGGGGGACCATCCTGTGGCTGGCGCATACATTCAATCTCAGTGCCTGCCATGACGTGACGGCGCTGCTCGATCATCCGTTCCAGCGCCGTGGCACGCCCACACGCGACTGGGAAGGCTTCTTCGGGCACGACAACATGGAGCGGATAACCCAGATTTGCGGCTCGGCCGCGATGCGTCTTGGCTATTATCCGCCCGCCTTCCTGCAGGCAGCGCCAGCGGTCGCTCCGCTGAGGCAGTCCCGGGCAAAGCGGAGCGCGGCATCGCGCCCCTGATTTGTCCTCGCCAGGCCCACAGGCCTTCGCGTTGACGGCGCCAGTCACCGCCTTGCGGCTGACCTCATCGCTTTGCTCTCAGCCTGCGCGCTTTCGCTGCGGCACACGAATGCCATCGGTGCCTGAAAGACGGATGGTGATAACCGTTTGCCCGCGGCCCACCCGAAACCTGGTTGCGTTAAAGCCAGGTTCGCTCAGAAATGGCGTCGCATTGTTGGAAAACCCGTAGGGCTCAAGAGGAAGACCCAGAACGTCTGTATCGAATTTGCCATTGCGATTGATGTCCTGGAACATCTTGATGGCATAAAATCCGGGCCTGACATGCCGAAAGGTAAACGTCGTACTCGGAAACCTGGCTGGCACATTGCGCGACGCCAGAGGATGATTGTTGTGGTGATAATCAGCGCGATCGAACAGCGCCGCCGAGACAATTCCACCCTTGGGCGAGACATGATCAACATGAACCAGAATCTCGCCCGCACGACAGCCCGCCATCACGGCGCTCCCCGCCAGCATCACAGCCAAAATGTACCTGATCGCCATCTCTTGCCCTCGATCCGGGTGCACATTCCGCCATGCCGGAGCCAGTCTTTCAACCGCCTCCTGCCTCATCGGCGGGGTCGCCGGCCGGTGCAAGGCCCTGGGCCGGAGTGGGCCTGTCGGACACCCCCCCCTTTGCCCGTGTGGAGCGCAAGGCGCTCGCGATCCCGGGCAGCGAAGCGCCATGGGCCTTGCCGTGACGGCCGTCAGCGGCAACGCCCTGCGGTGAGGTTGATGGACGGGGGCGATCCATGCTGGCCAGATCCTGCGGTGATGTGAGATCAGCACGGGTTCGCGGCAGGGCATGGGGAAAGTTCTGCTGGATGAACTCAATGAGCTGTTCACGCACGGCGCAGCGCAGATCCCAGGATTTGGAACTGTCGGCGGAACTCATCAGCGCCCGCAGCTGGATCACATTGGCTTCAGCTCCGACCACCTGCAAGACTGCGACACCTCCATCCCACAGTGGATTGGCCTTGATCAGTTCAAGACACTTTTCGCGCACGGGCTGAATTGGAAGCGTGTAGTCCGCATAAAGGTGAACCTGACCCAGGATCTGCGAACTCGTATAGGTCCAATTGCGAAACGGCTGCTCCAAAAAATAGGACAGCGGCACGATCAACCGGCGCAGATCCCAGATGCGTACCACCACATAGGTGGCCGTGAACTCTTCGATGCGCCCCCATTCGCCGTCGACAACCACGACATCATCAAGCTTGATAGGCTGCGCAAGAGCAATCTGGATGCCCGCAATCAGATTGCTGAGAAGCGGACGAGCGGCAAGTCCAACCGCCAGGCCAGCGACTCCTGCGCTTGCAAACAGGCTGATGCCGAACTGCCGGACGCTGCTGAAGCTCATCAAGGCAAAGCCTAGGGTGACCAGAAGAATCAGGACGTTGATAGTCCGACGCAACACCCGCAGCTGAGTCGCAGCTTTGCGTGCCAGCAGATTGTCAGTAACATCAAGGCGAAGCGATTCCATGTAGCGGGCAATGGCGATATCCGCGCCCAGATAGATCGCGTAACCCACAAGAAGAATGAAGCCTGCCACAAGCAGCGGCCGCGTCGCGTCCAGCACCTCAGTGGAGAGTGGCAGGAGCGGCAAGGCGGTTCCCACCGCAAGTAACAGGACAGCCCAGCGCACCAAGACCCGGATCCGGATAAAGACCAGCTGCAGCAACGGATGCCAGCGCTTTGCCCAATGACCGGCGATCCACACGATCGCCATCTGCAGCGCAAAGCCCATGATGAGGATTGCGATGCCAACCACAACCGCACTGGCCCACGGCGGCGCAAATCTAAAATGGCGGACAATGAGCGCAGTTAGGTTTTGCAAATCGCGGTGTGCCTCCGTGCCGCAGGTCACAATCGCCGGCAATGCCAGCAGACAGTCACATGGCCAACGCCACAGGCAGGGAGTGGTTCCAGCGAATCCAAAGCAAAAGACCGGCGCAGCGCATTCGCGCCCGCCGGTCCCTTAGCTGAACACAGACGTGATCAGACGGCTTCTTTGAGTTCCTTGGCCGGACGGAAGGCAACCTTCTTGCTGGCCTTGATCTTGATCTGCTCGCCGGTGGCGGGATTACGGCCAA
>JAKAVI010000236.1 GCA_021817355.1 Pseudomonadota bacterium
AGCTCCCTTGCCGGCCTCTGGGCAGTTGGAGAATGTGCCTCCACCGGCCTTCATGGAGCCAACCGCCTCGCTTCCAACTCGCTGCTCGAAGCCCTGGTGTTTGGCGCCCGCGCGGCACAGGACATCGCAGGCCAGCTGCCGGTGCGAACGCAAGGCGCCCACCCGCCGGAACCCGCCTCGGCCGCTGCCGCCATGGTGGTTCCTGAACGCCTGCGCCAGATCATGAGCCGACATGTCGGACTAGAACGCGACGCCGCAGGGCTGCGCGCGGCACTCTGTGGCATCCTTGCCCTGGAACGCGCCGCAGCCCAGGAGCCGTCCCTCCTCAACATGACAGCCGCGGCCAAGCTTGTCGCCGCGGCCGCATTGCGCCGCCAGGAAAGCCGCGGCGCGCATTTCCGCAGTGACTATCCGCAAACCCTGCCCCAAGGTACCCGCTCCTTCCTCTGCCTCGAGGAGGCCCATCTCCTCGCTCTCGAGCAGGACTGCAGCGCCGCTGCGAAGGTGTCTGCGGCATGACCGATCCAGCCTTTACGCGCCCTCCCCATGCGCTTGTCATCGAGCCTGTGGTACGGGCCGCTCTCAATGAAGATCTTGGCCGCGCCGGGGATCTCACCTCGGATCTCACGATCCCGGCGACCACCACAGCCAGGGCACAGCTGGTGGCACGCCGAAAAGGCACCATCGCCGGACTGATCGCCGCAGAGGCCGCCTTCCGCCTTATTGATCCCGGCGTGGTCTTTCACTGCGAACAGCCGGACGGTTCAACCGTAGAGGCCAACACGGTCCTGGCCACAATTGAAGGCCCGGCGCGCGCGCTGCTGTCGGCTGAGCGCGTGGCACTCAATTTCGCCGGCCATCTGAGCGGGGTTGCAACTGCCACCCGTACCCTCGTCGATGCCATCGCAGGCACCAGAGCGCGTATCGTCTGTACCCGCAAGACACTTCCGGGATTACGCACCTTGCAGAAATACGCGGTTCGCTGCGGTGGCGGCTTTAACCATCGCTTCGGTCTCGATGACGCCGTGCTTGTCAAGGACAATCACCTGGTAGCAGCAGGCGGGATCACCGCGGCGGTCGCCCGGCTGCGTACCGGACTTGGGCATATGGTCCGCATTGAACTCGAGGTTGATACCTTGACGCAGCTGGAGGAAGCCCTGAGCCTTGGTGTTGACGTCATCCTCCTCGACAATATGTCGATCGCCGACCTCAAAAAGGCAGTCGATCTCAGCAAGGGCCGCGCCATCCTTGAGGCCTCCGGCAATGTGACCATTGCCACGGTGCGGGCGATCGCCGAAACCGGCGTGGACTACATCTCCTCTGGCGCCATCACCCATTCTGCTGCCAATCTCGACCTCGGCCTCGATTTCTAGGCAGGCAAACAAGGAGTACTCTTGGCCTTGCTGGCACTGCCCAGCTAGAGTGGCAGGGTACACGGGGAGGATGGGGGTCTTGGTTCCGGGTCGTAACATCATTTTGGCCATGAGGCGGCACGCCATGCGCTGCAACGCACATGTCTGATACACCTAACGCGGGCAAGGCCCGCGGCCGCAAAACCATTTTCATCACCGGCGCAGCCAGCGGTATGGGCCGGCAGACGGCCCGGCTGTTTCGGCAGAAGGACTGGTTTGTCGGACTCACGGACGTCAACCGCGAAGGTCTTAGCCAGCTTGAAGAGGAAATCGGCAGCGATAATTGCTACGTTGGCTGTGTCGATGTTGCCGACAAGCAGGCTCTGGATGAGGCACTGCAAGATTTTGCCAGGGAAAGCGGGGGCAAGCTCGACCTGCTCTTTGCCAATGCCGGCATCGGCGAAAGCGGCTGGTTCGAGGATGTGCCGTTTGATGCGGCCGTGCGCCTTGTTCAGGTCAATCTCATCGGCGTCATCGCCAGCATCTATGCTGCCCTGCCCCTGCTGAAGGCAACACCTGGCTCACTCGTTTTCATCACCTCATCATCGTCCGCAACCCACGGCATGCCGCGTATTGCGGTCTATTCGGCAACCAAATTTGCCGTCAAAGGCCTTGCCGAAGCGCTTTCGATCGAGTTCAGCCGTTTTGGCGTGCGGGTTGCCGATGTCCTGCCGGGCCTCATCGACACGGCCATTCTGCGCAACACCCCAAACCGGTCGGGTGATCGCAGCAAGCCGAGTGAGGATGTATTCTACGCCACGGCGCCCAAGCGTGGCATGTTCCGCCTGCTGCCACCGGAGACGGTGGCACAGACCGTCTGGGCAGCTTACCAGGAACCTCACCGCGTGCACTGGTACGTTCCACGCGAGCTGGCGTGGATCGACCGGCTGAAGGCTATTTTTCCCGGGCTCATCCGCGAGCGCATCGCCCGCCAGATGAGCCGTTTTAACAGCGAATAGAGGATGCCGGAGCAGCCCATGCGCGATCATCTTGGCGCGCCGCAGGGGCTGCCGTTCAGCCTCGCTGTGCGCGCAGGCAATACGCTTTATGTGTCGGGCCAGATCGGTACCCTGCCCAACAGCATGGCCCTGGCGGCAGGCGGCATCGAAGGCCAAACCCGCGCGATGATGGAAAATATCCGTGCCATCCTTGCAGCCTATGGCCTTGGGTTTGGCGCGATCATCAAATGCACCGTCATGCTCGCCGACATGAACGATTGGTCCGTCTTCAACCGCATCTATACCGGCTATTTCGACGCCGCATGTCTGCCGGCCCGCTCCGCCTTCGGCTGTAACGGCCTTGCCCTTGGGGCTGCGGTCGAAATGGAGTGCGTCGCCATATTTGCCGACGGCGAAGACTGAGCCAAATTCAGCGCCGCAGCCACTCCTCGGCGCTCTGGCCATAGATCTGTGCCTGGTAATCGACGAGCGGCGGCGGCAGAAGCACTTGGGCCTGCCAGCGCGATCCCAGACGCTGCGCCAGCGCAATCGAAGGGGCATTCTGCGCAGCGATGCAGTGGATCACCCGCGGCCAGCCCAAGCTGCGAAAGACATAGTCGAGGCAGGCGACCGCCGCCTCATAGGCATACCCTTGCCCCTGGGCGGCCGGGATCAGGCCCCAGCCCACCTCCTGTCCCGGCCAGTCCTCTGGTTGCCACGGCCCGACACGCCCGAGCCACGCCCCGGTTTTCCTGTCCAGCACCGAAAACATGCCGAACCCGCGGAGTTGCCAGTGACCGACAATCATGGCGAAGGATCGCCATGCCGCCGATCGCGCCATCTGGCCACCGATGAACCGTGCCGTGTTGGCATCGGCCATCATTGCCGCATAGGCGTCAAAATCGCTGTCGACCGGTCTGCGCAGTACCAGCCGCTCCGTGGTAAGAACCGGGGGCGTCACAGCGGAATGTTGTCGTGCTTTTTCCACAGCGCGGGAACCTGCTTGTTCTTCAGCATGCGCAGGGCCCGGGCAATGCGAAAGCGCGTACCACGCGGCTGGATGACTTCGTCGATATAGCCGCGGCTGGCGGCGATGAAGGGGGTAAGAAAACGGTCTTCGTATTCCTTGGTGCGGGCCGCCAGCTTGTCAGCGTCCTTGGCCTCTTCGCGGAAGATGATTTCGACCGCGCCCTTAGCCCCCATCACCGCGATCTGTGCCGTCGGCCAGGCATAGTTGACATCCGCCCGAATATGCTTGGAGGCCATCACATCATAGGCACCACCAAAGGCCTTGCGGGTGATCACCGTGACCTTGGGAACCGTCGCTTCGGTAAAGGCAAAGAGAAGCTTCGCGCCGTGCTTGATCAGTCCGCCATATTCCTGGGCGGTACCCGGAAGAAATCCTGGCACGTCGACAAAAGTGACAAGAGGAATGTTGAAGGCGTCACAGAAACGCACAAACCGGGCGGCCTTGCGCGACGCATCGCTGTCGAGCACACCGGCAAGAACCATCGGCTGATTGGCGACAAAGCCGACCGTGGAGCCCTCGATGCGCCCAAAACCGGTCAGCATATTGCGGGCAAAGGCACTGCCGATTTCGAAGAAATCACCCTCATCGGCAACCTTGGTGATCAGCTCCCTCATGTCGTATGGCTTGTTGGGATTTTCTGGCACCAAAGTATCGAGACTGGGCTCCTCGCGCGTTGCCGTGTCAGCCGAGGGCCAAACCGGCGGCTTCTCGCGATTGCTGAGCGGCAGAAAATCATAGAGCCGCCGCATTTCCTCGAGCGCAATGATATCGTTGTCATAGGCACCGTCGGCCACCGACGACTTGCTCGTATGGACCTTGGCCCCGCCAAGCTCTTCGGCCGTCACCACCTCATTGGTTACCGTCTTGACCACATCCGGACCGGTCACAAACATGTAGGAGGTATCGCGCACCATGAAGATGAAGTCGGTCATTGCCGGCGAGTAGACGTCACCACCAGCACATGGACCCATGATCACGCTGATCTGGGGCACGACGCCGGAGGCAAGGACATTGCGCTTGAACACCTCGCCATAGCCGCCAAGGCTGCCAACACCTTCCTGGATGCGCGCACCGCCGGCATCGAGCAGACCGATCACTGGAGCCCCGTTCTGCATCGCCATGTCTTGGATCTTGCAGATTTTCTGGGCGTGGGTCTCGGAGAGCGAGCCACCAAACACGGTGAAGTCCTTGGCATAGACATAG
>JAKAVI010000124.1 GCA_021817355.1 Pseudomonadota bacterium
CGGGTGGTCGCGCTCGATATCCGCGGGCACGGGGAAAGTGACAAGCCTCGCGATCCGGCCCTCTATGCCCAGGATCTCCGAGTGGGGGACGTCCTTGCCGTAATGGACGCTGCAGGTCTTACGTCCGCGCCGGTGATGTGGTACTCGATGGGGGGCTACATTGCCATACATTTGGCGAAGATGCACGCAGCCCGCGTCGGCAAGCTGATCGTTGGTGGTGTTGGACAGACGTATTTTCAGGATCGGGAAAATACGCTCTCTGGTGTCGCTGCGGCGCTGGAAGCCGAGGATCCAGCAACGATAAAGGATCCGGTGGGTTTGATGTTTCGGCGATTCGTCGATCAAAAGGGAAAGGATCGACTAGCACTCGCCGCCTGTATGCGTGGCAGGCGGAAAACCTGGCCGCCCTCGCAGCTTGCCGAAATATCACAAAAAGTTCTTGTGGTATGCGGCAGCGCCGACACGCTGACTGGCCGACCGGGTCCTCTGGCTGCGGCATTCCCTCGGGGGCGCGCTGTGGTCATTGAGCGCCGTGACCACATGACGAGTGTGGGTGATAAACTGTACAAGCAAGCTGTACTTGATTTTCTCAGTGAACAGGATTGATCCAGCATGACCACTCAGCGCCCTCCCAAGCTCGAAGATAATCCATTTGATTGGTCCGACCCGCTGCTGCTGGGTGAGAGGTTATCCGAACAGGAACGCCTGGTGCGCGATAGCGCCAGGGAATTCTGTAATGGTGTTTTGATGCCGGCTGTCCGTGATGGTTTCCGCCACGAGAAATTTGACCGCAACCTCATGCGTGAAATGGGAGAGGTTGGATTTCTAGGCATTACACTACCTGATACGTACGGCGGAGCGGCCCTGAATTATACGAGCTATGGGCTGGTCGCGCGCGAAGTCGAGCGTGTCGACAGTGGCTATCGCTCGGCCATGAGCGTTCAGAATTCGCTTGTCATGCATCCAATCTATGCTTACGGCTCGGAGGAGCAGCGCCGTAAATATCTGCCAAAACTCGCCAGTGGAGAATTTGTCGGCTGCTTCGGATTGACAGAGCCTGATCATGGCTCCGATCCCGCCAGCATGGTGACACGCGCTGAGAGGATAAGTGGTGGCTATGTGCTCAATGGCGCTAAAACCTGGATCACGAACGCTCCGATTGCCGATCTGGCAGTTGTATGGGCCAAGCTAGATGGAAAGATCCGCGGCTTCATTGTCGAGCGTGATGCTGCGGGATTTTCCACGCCCAAAATCGAGGGAAAGTTTTCTCTTCGCGCCAGCGTAACGGGGGAGATTGTTCTCGCGGATTGTCGGGTAGGGCAGGGGGCACTGCTTCCTGAGGTATCTGGTCTTTCCGGTCCGTTTGGGTGTCTTAATCGAGCGCGCTTTGGGATAGCGTGGGGCGCGATGGGCGCGGCGGAATTTTGCTTTCATGCGGCGCGCACCTATACGATGGAGCGCAAACAGTTTGGCCGCCCCCTGGCAGCAAATCAGCTGATCCAGAAGAAATTGGCAGACATGCAGACCGAGATCACGCTTGGTCTCGCAGGGGCTATCGAGCTTGGGCGGCTAATGGATGATGGGCGAGCCGCGCCAGCAGCCATTTCATTGCTGAAGCGCAATAATTGTGGCAAGGCCCTGGCGATTGCCAGAGAAGCGCGAGACATGCATGGCGGTAATGGCATTTCTGACGAGTATGGCGTAATCCGGCATGTGCTCAATCTCGAGGCCGTCAACACTTATGAGGGTACGCATGACGTGCATGCACTCATTCTTGGTCGAAACATTACCGGCATTGCAGCATTCTCTGCCTAGCGAGAGGGTATGATGTCATCGATCAGGCAAGATGCCATGTAAGCGTACTTTCGTCCCTAGTGCATCCGATGCGAATGCTGATTTTCGCGTTCTGCTGCGAGGTAAGCACCCCCCGCAACGAGGCGGAGGGCATATCCACTGTAAAGGTGCCCATCGCCGTTCTGCTTGCCGGCAATCGGTTGAGAGCGGTAATATTTGCTATACGGTTCGTTTGGCCTTGTCCTTAGCGTTGGTCCCTTTGATTTCGTCACGGATGCGCTGCCAGTCGTTGTCGCCCAGCGCGCTTAGTTGGTAGAAATTTCCACACGACGCCAGATGCAAGCCCCCATCGATGGCGATCGTCTGTCCGGTTAGGTAGTCGCAACCATCTGCCATCAGGAAAACTGCAAGATTGGCAAGTTCAGGCATTTCGCCGTTGCGGCCCATAGGGATGGCATTTACTCTTTCCTCGCCACGGCTAGCGGACTGGGGGATTAGTCGATCCCAGGCGCCTTTGGTTGGAAATGGCCCTGGGGCGATTGCATTGAGGCGAATACCGTAGCCTCCCCATTCGCTAGCAAGGGATTTCGTCATGATATGAAGCCCAGCCTTGCTCATCGCACTTGGAACGGTAAAGGGACCTCCATTCCAGATCCACGTCGTCAGGATGGAGATGACGCTACCCTTTTGGCCTCCGTCAATCCATCGTTTGCCACAGGCCAGGGTTACATAGAAGGTGCCACGGAAGACAATGTCGGCGATTGCATTGAACGCTCGAGGCGACAGATCCTTGGTACGGCTGATGAAATTGCCAGCCGCATTGTTGACCAGCCCGGACAATGCACCGCCATCGGCCCAGATTTCCGCAATCATGTCTTCAACGGCCTCGGCAACGCGTATATCGCAGGAAATGGCGCTAACCTGGGAGGTAGTGCGATCTGAAATGCGTCGCGCCGTATCTTCAAGTACCTCTTTGCGGCGCCCGCAAATGTAAACCCGTGCACCTAGCTGCGCATAGGCCTCAGCCATTACCTCACCCAGCCCCGTTCCGCCACCGGTGACCAGAATGCGTTTGCCCTTAAGCAGGTTTTCGCGAAACATAAGATCCATGTTTGGGTCTCCCTTTTGCCTGTAGCATACAAGGGTCTTCGGCTGCTGCAATCTGCGGATACGAAGGGAGCCCCGTTAGACTGAAATCATGCCAACCGATAACCCTGCCGACACGGAAAGCGGTCTACCGCCCCTCTTTGCCCGCTGGTTTTCCAGCCGGGGATGGACACCGCGTCCCCATCAGCTTGAGCTCCTGCGGTATGCCCGACAGGCGCGGTCATGCCTGCTGATAGCGCCAACCGGCGGGGGCAAGACGCTCGCCGGCTTCTTGCCAAGTCTGGTTGAACTCAGCGGGCTTCCTGCGTCCGACCGGCGTCCCTATCATCTTCACACCCTATACATTTCACCGCTAAAGGCACTTGCAGTCGATGTAGCCCGTAATCTGCAGGCACCGGTGGCTGAAATGGCGCTGGACCTGCGTATTGAAAGTCGCACCGGAGATACGCCGCCGCCGCGGCGCCAACGCCAGCGTTATGCGCCCCCCGACATCCTGCTTACGACACCCGAGCAGCTCGCCCTGATGCTTGCGATGAAGGACGCTGGGAGTTTGTTCCGCCATTTAAGAGTGGTGATTTTAGATGAGGCGCATGCACTTCATAATTCCAAGCGCGGAGATCTTCTTGCACTGGGGCTGGCTCGGCTCCAGACGATGGCGCCGCATCACTTCCGCATTGGACTTTCGGCAACAGTGGCCGATCCGGAACCGCTGCGACGCTATCTTGTTCCCCAGCCGTCTGGTGAACCGGCACTCAGCAGTCTTGTAGTTGGTCAACCGGGCGCCAGGCCGCAGATCAGAATACTAACCTCGCAGGAGTATGTCCCATGGGCAGGTCACATGGCCAAGCATGCTGTGGGCGAGGTGATGGAGGAAATCAGGTCCGCAACGACAGCATTGGTCTTCGTGAACACCCGTGCGCAGGCTGAACATCTGTTTCAAGATCTGTGGTCAATCAATGACAGCAACCTTCCGATTGGGCTTCATCATGGCTCGCTGTCTCCGAAACAAAGACGCAAGGTCGAAGCCGCAATGGCATGTGGCCGCCTGAGGGCGGTGGTGTGTACTTCGACGCTTGACCTTGGCATAGACTGGGGCGCGGTTGACCGGGTCATCTGCGTTGGGGCTCCTAAAGGTGCAGCGCGGCTGCTCCAGAGGATTGGTCGTGCCAACCATAGGCTTGATGAACCGAGTCAGGCGCTACTTGTTCCAGCCAACAGATTTGAGGTTCTGGAGTGTGAAGCGGCAAGAGAGGCAGTCCTCGCCGGTGAGCTCGATACTGAGAGCCTGCGCCCGGGGGGGCTTGATGTCCTTGCGCAACATATCCTCGGAAGCGCGGTCGCTGGACCATTTTATCCTGATGATCTGTTTCGAGAAGTCGTCAGCGCATTTCCGTACAGACAGCTCTCCCGGGAAGAATTTTCAAAAGTTCTCGAATTCGTAGCCAATGGCGGATATGCGCTTAAGCGTTACGATCGCTATGCCCGATTGAGGCCAACGGACACCGGTGCGTGGCGACTGTCTCATCCTCGGCTTGCACAAGGCTACCGCCTCAACGTGGGGGTGATAGTTGAAGAACCTATGCTGGACGTGAGGATTCTGGCCAAAGGTAGGCCTGTGGGAGCAGGGGGGCGACTGATCGGACGGGTCGAGGAGTATTTCCTGGAGAC
>JAKAVI010000291.1 GCA_021817355.1 Pseudomonadota bacterium
GGCGCACCGATACGCGCATCGGTCGCAAAGACGTGCTGGGCACCCCAGACATCGGCACCGTCCGGTGACGACGACACCGCCAGATCGCCATAGATACCAACCGCCATGCTGTCGGCCGGTTCAGCCGCGGAGCGAAGCTGCTGTTCGCATAGCCACTGCAAGTACATGTGGAAGTCGAGCCGCTCGGAATGACAGCGCGAAAACTCCTCACATGCCGTCGAGTCCGGATTGCGGTAGGGATCCGGCCACTGCGTCCAGTCGCAGGTGGCAAACTGCTCGCACAAGGCGGCATGCAGCGCAAAGCGTCGCAGGGCTGCACCACGCTGCTCAACAAAAGCATTATAGGTCCTTATGCGTCCATGATTGGGATGCTGATGCTGCAACGCGCGGAATGCAACATGCAGCGTCTCGAAAGCCTTGGTCTTCAGCCGGCTGACTGCCTCATAGTCGACCAGCGCGGCGCGCTCGGCGGGTGCCGCCGCGGACACCAGCGATGTGAGCCCGTCGCAAGCCGCGAACTCCTCGACTTGTGCCAGATCAAGGTAAAGCGGATTGAGAAACTGCCGACTGCCGGGCGAATAGGGACTGGCGAGGTTTGGCCGGAGCGGAAACAGGCTATGGAGAGGATTAATCCCAACCGCTGCGGCCCCCTGGCGTTGCGACCAGATAATAAGGTCCTTGAGATCGGTGAAATCTCCCATGCCCAGATTGCCGGGCCGGCGCAGCGCATAAAGCGGGGCGGTGATGCCAAACACCCGCTCCCGCGTCAGTGCGGGCGGCAAATAGCAACGGCTGGGAGCAACAATGAGTACCGTCTGCGTCTGCCCGTCATCATCCTCGCGCAGCAGCCGATGATAGCCACAGGGCAACTGCGGAAGAGCCAGCACGCAGCGGCGATGGTTCCGTCCATCCAGACAGTAGCAAAGTGGCGTGACGTCAAGCTGCGGACGCCATTGGCGCCGCTCCTCGCCCTCCGGCTCCAGCTGGAAGTCGCCGGCGGATCTGCCCTCCTCCACCACCACGGTTAGCGAGGCGCTCTCGCCCTGGCGCACGACACAGACCGGCGGCAGCTTTTCGCGCCAGGGCTCCTCCTCGAGCAGACGCAGGCTCACTAAGATCTCTGCCGGCGTCTTTGCGGCAATCCCCAGTGCTGCCAGGATGGCCTGCGCCGTGTCACGGCCGGTGGCATGGCGCAGGCCACGCACATCCCAGTAATCGTCGAAGATCCCGGCCTTGCTGCTCAGACGAAATAGAAGGTCGTCGTGGGTCATGCCGCCCCTTGCAAGATCATGAGCGAGTTGGCTGGCACCGTCACCGTGTCACCCCCGCGAAACTGCCTGGCAGGCAGATCTTGCGAACAGAGGGTTGCAAGCCAGTCTCCTGCTGGAAGGCAGAAGTCCTGCGGCACCTGCCCGCCATGGAAGAGAATAAGAAAACGCTCACCTGCGGCCTCGCGCAACATGGCCAGGCTGCAGAGCCTGCCATCCTGCCAGTCCGCAAGGCCCATCTCGTGGCCAGCAGGTGCGAACCAGCGCGCCGGGATCCCCTCGCCGCGCAGGGCCGGATGCCTGCGGCGCAGCTGTGACACGGTCATAACAAAAGTTTGCAACTCGCCGCGTGGCGATGTCCAGTCAAGCCAGCTCACCGCGTTGTCCTGCGCGTAGGCATTATTGTTTCCACCCTGGCTGTGAGCGAGTTCGTCTCCTGCGCGCAGCATCGGGGTACCCCGTGACACCATCAGTGTGGCGAGCAGGGCCTTCATCCGTGCCAGCCGCAGCTGCACGATGGCCGGTTCAGCACTTGGCCCCTCGATGCCGCAATTATCACTGAAATTATCATTCGTACCGTCCTCGCCCCTTTCGCCATTGTCGGCATTGTGCTTGCCGCTGTAGGCGACGACATCAGCAAGGCTGAAGCCATCATGAGAGGTCACAAAATTGAGGCTCCGCGCTGCGTCTGAGCCAAATATGTCGGACGAACCGGACAGCCGCGTCGCCAGCTCGCCCACCTGACCAAGATCGCCGCGCCAGAAGCGGCGCACGCAATCGCGGTAACGCCCGTTCCACTCCTTCCATGGCACACCAAACGCGCCCGCACGATAGCCATCCGGGGCTGCGTCCCAGGGTTCGGCGATCAATTGACAGGCAGCGAGGGCGGGTTCGGCCTTGATAGCGGTGAGCAGAGCAGCATCACTACGAAACTGGCCGGTGCTGTCGCGGCCCAACGTTGCTGCAAGATCAAAACGAAATCCGCTGATTCCCATTTGCACCCAATGGCGCAAGCTCTCGAGGATCAGGCGCATGACCGCCGGATGCGCGGTATTGAGAGTATTGCGGCACCCGGTGAAGTCCACATAATAGCGTGGATCGGCGGCAAGCCGGTAGTAGGATGCATTATCTATCCCGCGAAAGCTGATGGTCGGCCCCATCTCGTCGTCTTCACCACTGTGGTTGAAAACAACATCGAGAATGACGCCAATTCCGGCTTCGCCCAGCGCCGCAACGGTCTGTCGCAATTGCTCTTGCCCGGCGGCGAGATAACGCGGCTCGATGGCGGCAAAGGCGATCGGATTATAGCCCCAGTAATCTGTAAGTCCGAAGGGTCTTAGCCTGCGACTGGTTGCAGAGGGCGCGATGGGCAGCAATTCGATGGCATCCACCCCGAGCGCACGCAAATGCCTGATTACCGCCCCACTGCGCAATGCTTCCAGACGTCCACGCAGAGGCGCCGGTACATCGGGGTGGCGCATCGTCATACCACGGACATGCAATTCATATATGAGGTCGCTGCCGGAGGTTCGTTGCAGCGGCTTGCACGACTGGGTTGGCGCAACCAAGGACTTGATCGCAAAGGCGCCATTGTCGCGGCGGTCAAAGGATAGATCCCCTTGCGGATCTCCGGGCGTATAGCCGCAATGGCGGTCGTCCCAGCACCAGGACCCGCTCAATGCGCGCGCGGCCGGATCAATGAGCAGCTTCTGGGGGTTGAAACGATGACCTTCGCCAGGTGCATAAGGACCATGAACGCGGAAGCCATAGGCCAATCCAGCTCCGGCACCAGAAAGGCGCCCATGCCAGACATCGCCCGTTCGTGCAGGCATATCGTAGCGATGTTCGCCCTCCTGATCGAAGATGCACAGCTGCACATTGCTGGCATGGGCCGAGAACACCGCAAAGTTGACGCCTTCGGCATCGGCCATGGCGCCGAGACATTCGGCATTGCCTACTTCCAGGGCAGTTGCGCACGTCGTCGCCATGAAGGACCGCCTCCGTCGAATTTTCTTAGCCGATGCCAGCAACCAATAGAGGCTTTCTGATGTTGATCAATTGCGCGTACGGGTGTGTTGTTAAAAGTTCCGCCATAATTGAATATCATCCATAAGGAGGATGGCATGCGCCTACTCTTTGTATCCTCCGAGGTTTATCCGTTTGCCAAAACCGGCGGTTTGGCGGACGTCAGTGAAGCCTTGCCCCGGGCGCTGGCAAATCTGGGCGCAGATGTCCGAATTCTCATGCCGGCGTATGGCTGTGCCTTGCGCAGGGCTTCGCGCCCACAACCCATCGCGGACCTGTCGGGAATATTGGGCGTGCAAGGCGCGCGCCTGCTGTCGACACGGCTTCCCGGCTCGGACATACCGGTGTGGTTGGCAGACGCCCCCGAACTCTTTCACCGGGACGGTCTTTACCAGAACAGCGAGGGCCAGGACTGGCCCGACAATGCGCGCCGCTTCGCCTTCCTCAGCCATGTGGCGGCACGGATCGGCGAAGGTACGCTTGAACCGCGCTGGCAACCGGAGGTTATTCACGCCAATGACTGGCATACGGGGCTTGTTCCGCTGCTGGTTTCAGCCCAGGCCAAGACGCACCCCCCTTGTGTCTTCACCATGCATAATCTGGCTTTCCAAGGTCTCTTTCCGGCCGAGGACGTAGCTGGCCTGGACCTGCCAGAAGGCAGCTTCACCCCCGACGGTGCAGAATATTTCGGCAAGATCTCGTTTCTTAAGGCCGGCATCCGCTTTGCCGACAAGCTGACGACGGTGAGCCCCACCTACGCTCGCGAAATCCTCACCAACGATTATGGCTTTGGCCTCGATGGTCTTTTGCGGGCACGGGCCAGTGATCTGACCGGTATCCTCAATGGGGCCGATTACGGCATCTGGGATCCGGCCCATGACGCGTTTCTGTCCACCCATTATGATTTCAGCGGGCTGAACGGCAAGAAGCATTGCAAGGCCGCGCTGCAGCGCGAACTCGGACTGACCCCAAACCCCGATCTGCCACTGCTCGCGTTCATCAGCCGCATGACCGAGCAGAAGATGGCTGATGTGCTTCTGGAACTCATGCCCACGCTGGCACAGCAAAATCTGCAGCTTTGCGTGCTGAGCGACGGCGATCACGAGCTCGAACAACGCTTTCGGCAGGTGGCCCATGGCCATACCGGCACCTTTGCCGTACGCATTGGCTACCAGGAACCTCTGGCCCATCGTATGCAGGCGGGCGCGGATATGCTCCTGGCTCCGGCCCGCTTTGAGCCCTGTGGCCTGACCCAGAT
>JAKAVI010000253.1 GCA_021817355.1 Pseudomonadota bacterium
GACCGCGTCCGGGCGCAGATCGAGGGTGCGGTGATCATGGGCCTTAGCCTTGCCCTCAGCGGCGAGATCAGCTTCAAGAACGGGCGGCCCGAACAGGCGAATTTCGATACCTACACGCTCTTGCGCATGAGCGGGGCGCCGGTACAGATCCGCGTGCATCTGGTCGAGGCGCAGGCCGACATTCCCATGGGCGGGATCGGCGAACCGGGCCTGCCGCCGGTGGCGCCAGCGCTCCTCAATGCGATCTTTGCCGCCACCGGTGTGCGCCTGCGCAGCCTGCCGGTTGCAGAGCAGCTGAAGGCCTCAGCGCGGCGTAGTCTTTAGCGCCTTGATGCGGGCAAAGATGATGGGTTTTGGGCGAGGTCTGCCATCCCTTCTTGAAGCTGAGGGCCGGGACGTGCGGCTCCACTGTCACCTGGCGCCTGGCCAGGTAAGGATGTGATGTATGGGTAGGGCTCTTGGTGTTGTCATGATGGCGCTGTGGCTGGCTCAGCCGGCTTTTGCAGCCGCGCCAGCTGAGCCGCTTGCCTCGCTGCTGAAAGCGCTGGCCACGGCCTCCTCGAAGGAGGTGGCGGCGCCGCTCGAAAAGCGGGCCGAAATGCTGTTTTTGAATTCAGGCAGTGCGAGCGTCGATCTCTTGATGAACCGTGCCGCCCGGTTGCTTGCCGCAGGCAAACTCGATCTGGCGCGCACGCTCCTGCGCGCGGTGACGCAGATCGCGCCGCATTATGCCGAGGGCTGGCATCAGCGCGCCCGCCTTGCCGCGCTGAGGGGCGATGATCGCACCGCGATGCTGTTCCTCGAGCGCACCATTGTCCTTAATCCACGCCAGTTCGAGGCTTATGCTGAACTCGGCAGTCTCTTGCGCGCCTATGGCGATGACAAGGGTGCGCTGGCCATGTACCGCAAGGCTGCGGCGCTCGATCCCAACTATGATGGCGTCCGGTCGGCATTGCGGGCTCTGGTGCGCAAAGTCGAGGGCCAAAGCATCTGAGCTTGAAGCGCGCTCAGCGGCTGCCGGCAAAGGCCACGCGCAGGAGATTGGTCGCACCAGGGGTACCCAGAGGAACGCCGGCGGTGATGACGATGCGTTCGCCACTGCCGGCAAAACCCTCTTCATAGGCAATCCGCGCGGCCCGCTCGACGACATCATCGAGATCATGGGCATCTTCGGTCGTCACGCAGTAAAGCCCCCAGGCAAGGCAGAGCCGGCGGGCTGTCTGCTCCAGCGGCGTGAGTGCCAGAATAGGTGCCTCGGGGCGTTCGCGGGCCGCACGCAGGCCAGTGGAGCCGGATTTGGTCCAGCACACGATTGCCTTGGCATGGATCGTATGGGTGACCTGCGCCACGGCTGCCATGATGGCATCGGGGGTGGTTTCTTCCGGGGCGTTGCTCTGGCTGGCGAGGATTTGCCGGTAGAGCGGATCGCCTTCGACCTCATAGGCGATCTTGTTCATCATCGACACCGCCTCGAGCGGATACTGGCCGGAGGCGGTCTCCGCCGACAGCATCACTGCGTCGGCACCTTCGAACACGGCCTGCGCCACGTCAGAAACCTCGGCGCGTGTCGGTGCTGCGGACTGGATCATCGATTCGAGCATCTGGGTTGCGACCACGACCGGTTTGCCGGCCATGCGGCAGGCGCGGGTGATGCGCTTCTGAATGCCGGGCACCGTCTCCAGCGGTAATTCGACCCCAAGATCGCCGCGCGCCACCATCAACCCGTCGGATAATTCGATGATCTCATCGAGACGTTCGAGGGCCTTGGGCTTTTCGATTTTTGACATGATCGCGGCCCGGCCCTGGACGAGTTTGCGCAGCTCGGCAACATCCTCGGGACGCTGGACAAAAGACAGCGCAACCCAGTCCGCACCAAGGGCGAGTGCGGCAGAAAGATCGCTGCGATCCTTGTCGGTCATGGCCGAGATCGGCATCAAGGTGTCGGGCAGATTGATGCCCTTGCGGTCCTTGAGCACGCCTCCGATTTCGACGAAGGCTTCGGCGCTGTCGTCCTTAGCGGCAAAGGTGCGCAGGCGCAGCTTGCCGTCGTCGATCAGAAGACAGTGCTTCTGCTTGAGCGAGGAGAAGACTTCGGGATGGGGTATCGGCAGGATCTCAGGGTCATCGCTGGTGGCGACACATTTGAGCTTGAGCCGTTGCCCCTCACTGAGGGTGACCTGGCCACCTGGCAGCGTTCCCAGCCGGATCTTGGGACCTTGCAGATCGGCAAGAATGCCGACGGGACGCCCAAGGCTCCGTTCCAGCGTGCGCACCTGGCCATGAAGTTTGGCCAGCATCTCATGGTTCGTATGGCTCATGTTGATACGAAAGACATCGACACCAGCTTCGAGCAGCGCCTCCATCTGTTTGGGCTCGAGAGAGGCGGGGCCGAGGGTGGCGACAATCTTGGTTTTTCGGGTACGGCGCATGAGCAAATCCATTTCCATGTGAAAGCGTTGGCAGGAAGGCGAGGACTGAAGGGACTTTACCGCGATGCCTACTCCTTCCCACTCTGCGTTCTGGGCTGCTGGCCAGTGGCCCCGCCAGGAGGCTGCAAGACGATCATCGCTGATCAAGCCCACCATAGCGGCTTTGCTCCCGTTTGGGGATGTTCCGTGTGCTTGGGTCCTGGGCACGGGCTTGCCTTCGTCCGCAGCCGGTGGTGGCGCCCTGCTGCATGCGCAACGGTCCTGCCGCCGGGCTCGCGCACCCATGCTTGTGGGCCTTGATGCAACCTCGCACAATTACCGCCATGGATGATGTGCCTTACATGATTCTACCGGCGCGGACGGCCACAGCACTGCTTTTTGTCTGTGATCATGCCAGCAATGCTCTGCCTGCCGGCGCCGGCACCCTCGGCCTTGAGCCGGCGCGGCTTGAGGAACACATTGCCTATGACATCGGCGCGAAAGCGGCCACGATCGCCCTGGCCGACGCCTATGGGGCCGCGGCCGTGCTCGCTGGCTATTCGCGCCTCTTCATCGATCTGAACCGGGGTGAGGATGACCCCACGCTGGTCATGCGGCTCTCGGATGGACGCATTATTCCTGGCAATGCCAGGATCGATGAAAGCGGGATCGCGCAGCGCATTGCCAGGGTCTACCGGCCCTATCATGCCGCCATTGCCGCAAGGATTAAGGCGCTGAGCGCCCAGGGTGTGGTACCGGTCCTGATCTCGGTGCACAGTTTCACCCCGTCGTGGAAGGGCGCGAGCCGGCCGTGGCAGGTTGGCGTGCTGTGGGACCGGGATGACCGGCTGGCCCGCCCGCTCATGGCAGCGTTGAGGGCTCTGGATCTTGTGGTTGGCGACAACGAGCCCTATTCGGGGGCGCTTCATGGTGACACCATGTGGCAGCACGGCACGAGACGGGGGCTGCCACATGTCCTGATCGAGATGCGCCAGGATCTCGTTGCGACACCTGAGGCCGCGCGGGCATTTGCGCTTTTTCTCAAACCTGCACTTGATGACGCACTGGCGGCAATGGGCCCGCCTCAGGTAAGAGGCGGCAAGCTTGGCCCGGCTGCAGAGGAGGGCAAAGCCATGGATGAGACAACGACCAAAGAGATCGAGGCAGCGGTGTTTCGCCGTCTCCTCGCCCACCTTCAGTCCCGCAGCGATGTCCAAAACATCGATCTGATGAATCTGGCCGGGTTCTGTCGCAACTGCCTTGGTGACTGGTATCGTGAGGCGGCGGCGCAGAAGGGCATCTTGCTCGCCAAGGACGAGGCCCGTGGCATCGTTTACGGCATGGATCCGGCCGAGTGGAAGCGACGCTATCAGAAGGAGGCGTCGGCAGAGGCGCAGGCGAAATTTTCCGCGGCCAACAGCTCAGGCGGATCCGCGTCGTGAGGGTGGGACGAAAGGATTCACAGCTAGTCCGCGAGGGCCTCGTTGCCTATCGGCGCTGTGCCCCTTAAAGCTCTCGGCCTCAAGGGGCCGGATGCTGCCGCGCAGGTTGCCGTCCGGCCTTAACGCAATCGGGATAGTACGCAATCAGGATAGTGCGATGACCAAGGCCGGATTTGCCGCCGACCAGCTGCGTTCCTTCATCGAGCGCGTTGAGCGTCTGGAAGAAGAAAAGGCGGCGCTGACAGCTGATATTCGCGACGTCTATGCCGAGGCAAAGGGTCAGGGTTTCGACACCAAGATCATGCGTCAGGTCGTGCGCATGCGCAAACTCGACACCGCCGACCGCCAGGAACAGGAAGCCGTGCTCGATCTCTATCTGACGGCCCTAGGCATGCGCGGCTGAGCGCACCTCAGCCCGCCTGCCTCTTGGCTGCCGCATCGGCGTCGCTGGCATCGTCCTCCAGCCCGAGGTCCTTCAATTTGCGATAAAGTGTCGAACGGCCGATGCCCAGTCTGCGGGCCACTTCGGTCATGTGGCCGTCATAGCGGGCGATGGCGAGGCGGATCATGTCAGCTTCGAGTTCTTCCAGCCTGCGCATGTGTCCGGAGACATCGAGCGCCGGCACTGCAAAGGGCTGGGTCCGTGCGTCGGGCCGCGATCGTTCCGTCAGATTTTCCTCTGGCTCCGGCGCAATCTCAAGGGTTGCGCCAGGAGGCTGCGCGCGCGCCCGTATCTCTACGCCCATGGCCGCGGCAATCTGCGGAAAGTCGTGGACATCGAGCATCTCGTTGTCACACAGGACCACGGCGCGGAAGATGGTGTTCTCAAGCTGGCGCACATTGCCTGGCCAGGAAAAGCCCTTCAAAAGGCTCTTGGCCTCGGCGCTGAGGCCGAGCACGCTGCGGTTTTCTTCGGCGTTGAAGCGGGCGATGAAGTGACGGGCGAGGCTCAAGATGTCGTCATCGCGCTCGCGCAAGGGCGGCACGCAGATGGGAAAGACATTGAGGCGATAGAAGAGATCCTCGCGAAACCTGCCTTCATGCGTCATCTGTGCGAGATCGCGATTGGTCGCTGAAATGATGCGCACGTCGATCTTCACCGGCCGCTTGGCGCCGATGGGATCAACCTCGTTTTCCTGCAGCACGCGCAGCAGTTTGACCTGCATGTCGAGACGCAGCTCGCCGATCTCGTCGAGAAACAGCGTGCCGCCATCGGCCTCCTGGAACTTGCCCAGATGGCGGTCGTGGGCTCCGGTGAACGCACCCTTCTCATGACCGAATAGAATGCTTTCGATCAGGTTCTCGGGCAGCGCGCCGCAATTGATGGTGATGAAGGGCTTGCCGGCACGGGCAGAGGTGCCCTGGATGGCCCGTGCAATCAGTTCCTTGCCGACACCGCTTTCGCCTTCGATCAGGATGGGGATGGATGATTGGGCGGCCCTTTGGCCGAGCCGTACCACGTGGCGCATATGGGCGCTGGAGCCGACGAGATCAGCGAAGGCGAGGCGATTGTCGTTCTTTTTTTTCAGACGGCAGACCTCACCGGACAATGTCCCGATCTTGAGGGCGTTGCGGATGGAGACGGCAATGCGTTCGGGACTTGCCGGCTTGACCAGGAAGTCATTGGCCCCGGCCCGCATGGCCTCGACAGCCGAATCGATGCCCCCCCTCGCGGTCAGCACAATCACCGGCAGTGCCGGATGGCTGACCCTCAGCTGCGCCAGGACGCTGAGCCCGTCCAGATCGGGCATCACAAGGTCCAGGAGCACGAGATGGATGCGCTCGCCATGGGGACCTTGGATGAGATCGAGTGCGGGCCGCCCGCCCGGTGCGGTCAGCACCTCAAGGTCGCTGCGGCGGATGGTGGCCTCCAGGAGCCGCCGCTGCACCGGATCATCATCCACGATAAGTATGGTCTGCGCCATTGGGGGCCCAAGATCACTGCCGTGCCAATGTGGGGCGGAAGCGGTAAAGGGGCACTTAAGACCTCTCTGCGCGGGGCAGACCTGAGCGGGAACTTTCGGGCTGCGGCCCCCTCCTCTCGCAAATCTGCTAGAAGAGGATCATGAGCAAATATGATGATGAGGACGGGCTGGGACGGAGGATTTCCCGCTTTGCCAGGGTTTCGGCCGGACTTTCCGCGGTTGCAATGCGCGGGGCGGGGCGGGCCCTGGCTGGCGGCAAGACGCTCAGCGCCGCCAATGCCGCCGATTTGACCCAGGTCCTTGGGCAATTGCGCGGCCCGGTTATGAAGGTGGCCCAGTTCGTGGCCACGGTGCCGGGGGTCCTGCCGGCGGAGGTCGCCCGTCCCTTGCTCTCGCTGCAAACCAATGCCCCGCCGATGGGTGCGGGCTTCGTGCGGCGGCGGATGGCGGCGGAACTGGGCCCGAACTGGGAACGAAAATTTCGCAGCTTCGAGAAGGAGGCCGCCCATGCTGCCAGCCTCGGCCAGGTGCATCGTGCGCTGGGGATCAAAGGCACCAAGCTCGCCTGCAAGCTCCAATATCCCAATATGGCTGCGGCGGTGGATGCCGATATCCGCCAGTTCAAGGCGGCGCTGAAGCTGCAGCGCAATTTTGATGGCACCATCGATACAAGCGAGTTTGCCCGCGAGATCGAGGCCCGGCTGAGCGAGGAACTCGACTATGAGCGCGAGGCAGCTCACATGCGTCTTTATGGGCAGATGCTGGCCGATCGTGACGACATCACGGTGCCGACGCCCTGCGCCAGGCTCTCGAGCAAGCGGCTTTTGACCATGAGCTGGCTTGAGGGCCGACCGGTGCTCGAATTCGAAACGGCCTCACTGGCGAGGCGCAACGCCATCGCGACGGCGCTGTTCAAGGCGTGGTGGCGGCCGTTCGCGCGCTATGGCGTCATTCATGGCGATCCGCATCTGGGCAATTATACGGTGCGTCCTGATCACGGCATCAATCTGCTCGACTACGGGTGCGTGCGCACCTTTGCGCCTGACTTTGTCGCCGGCGTGGTGGGGCTTTATCGCGCGCTGAAGAAGAAGGACGAAGCCCTGGCGGCGAAGGCCTACAAGGCCTGGGGTTTTGCCAAGGTGACGCCCGAACTCGTCGGCGTGCTCAATCTGTGGGCGGGGTTTATTTTCGAGCCGTTACTCGATGACCGGGTTCGGGTGGTCGACAATGGTGTATCTGCCGCCGAATATGGCCTGAAACAGGCCAATGCGGTTCATGCCAGGCTGAAGGCGCTGGGGGGCATACGTCCGCCGCGACAGTTCGTGTTCATGGATCGGGCAGCGATCGGGCTGGGCGGGGCGCTGATCCGGCTACGCGCCGAACTCAACTTTCATCGCCTTTTTGAAGAAGAAATTGCCGATTTTGATCAGAGGGCGCTGGCGGAGCGTCAAGGCGCGGCCTTCAGTGCTGCCGGCGTACCACTTCCGGAGGCCGGATGAGACGGGGGCAAGACTACTGGCACTATTTTGCCGGTGAAGCGCGCAAGGCCGGCTCGCCGCTCTACGGGGTCCTGGCCGAACGCATTGGCGAGGATGAGACGCTGAAAACCCTGGCCGCGCGCGCCCGTCCTGGCCAGCCGCGTGCCAATATGCTTCTGGGCGCGGTGCATTATCTGCTCCTGAGCGGCCATCACCACGGGCTTGCCGACTATTATGCGAGCCTGGGCGGCAGCAAGACGGCCCTTGAAGGTGACCCCTTTGCCCTCTTTGCCGATTTTGCGCGCGAGCACGAAGCCGAACTGGCCAGCCTCATTGAGACCCGTACCACCAATACCAACGAAGTGGGGCGCTCGGCCCTTCTGCATCCGGGATTTCGCCTCGTGCATGCGCAGGCTCCCCTGCCTCTTGCCCTCATCGAGATCGGCCCCTCGGCCGGGCTCAACATGCTGTGGGACCGCTACGGTGTGCGTTACTGGCGGGACGGCGCCGCGGTATTGTCGCTTGGCCCGGAGGCTGAGCTTGTGATCGACTGTGATCTGAAGGGCACCGGGCTTCCCCTGTGCGGAGCTGTACCCCCGGTGGCCCTCCGTCTTGGGCTCGAGCTTAATCCCAATGATCTTGAGGACGCGCGCAATCGCGATTGGCTCTGTGCCCTCGTATGGCCCGAGCATGTCGCGCGCCTGGCCCGGCTCAAGACTGCGATCAGGTTGCGGTGCCAGATGAGCCTTGATATCCGCGGCGGCGATGCTCTCGAAAATCTCCTGGCGGCAATCTCGGGCACACCGGCAAGGACCACGGTGTGCGTCTATCACACCGTGGCGCTCTATCAGTTCAGTCAGGCGATGAAACAGAGCCTCGAGGATCTGCTGACGGTCGCAGGGCTCAGGCGACCGGTGTTTCGTCTCGGTTTTGAACTTGCCGCGGATATGCGCCATCTTCTCAGCCTGCGCCGCTACGCAGACGGTGTGTGCGAGGAACAGATCCTGGCGGACGCGCAGCCACATGGCGCCTGGATGCAATGGCTGGCGTAAGGCTCAAAACATGCAGGTCTGGGCGCATCGGCCAGCCTTGCTCCGCCGCGTCGGGTTGAGGTCGAAGCCAGGGAGATTTTATGACCGACGATCTGCTTGATGAGGACAGCGTTGCCATTCCCGAAGGCTACCGGCGCATGGACTGGTTCCGGGGCTTCGGCCGCCAGATCGGTCCGCTCTATGAGTGGAAGGGGGCGGCGGGGGAGTACCGGCGCGCCTTTCTGGTCTGCGAGCATCACACCAACGGCATGAACAATTGCCATGGTGGCATGCTGATGGCCTTTGCCGACACCGCCTTCGGCCATGCGGTGTCGCTCGCCAAACCTGACCATTATTGGGTGACGGCGCGGCTGATGACCGATTTTCTGGCCGCCGCCCATCTTGGTGACTGGGTGGAAGGCTCTGGCCAGATCGTTGGCACTGAGGACGATCTGTTTACCGTCAAGGGCCGGATCTGGACCGGAACACGGACGCTCATGACCGGCACCGGCATCTTCAAGACGCTGAGCCGGCGGGCGCCGCGCAGTTGATGGTGGCGCTGTCGGCGGCCATCGGCCGGGCCGGAAATGCGGATCTTGGGACGCGCCTGACGGGTCTGTGCCTTGACAGCGCGCCCGCTTCGCGGCGTCTTGCCCGCTGGTTGCGCCTTTGGGGGGCGTTCGCTCACCTGCATCGTCCCACAAAGACCTCACAACCTTTGAAGCGAACGCGTCCCATCCTTGCTCCACCGGTAGAGCTTGGGCACGCGAGGAGAATGCGATGAGCCCTACCGCTACCCCCGAAAAGCCTGCGGTTTTGAGCGGGGAAGGTCCGCTTGCGGTGCTTCACGGCGCCCGGCCGGCGGCGCCGGCATGGTTTGAAGAAGCTGTTCTGGTTGAGCCGCAAAGCGCCTTCATCGACGTCGAGGGGGTCCCCATTCATTATCTGCGCTGGGGCGATGTGAGCAATCCTGGACTGCTTCTTGTTCATGGCAATGCCGCGCATGCCTATTGGTGGAGTTTCATCGCGCCCTATCTGGCGCGTGATTTCAATGTTGCGGCCATGGATCTTTCGGGCATGGGCGATTCAGGCTGGCGCCAAAACTATGCGATGGAGACCTTTGCCAATGAACAGCTGGCGGTGTGTACGGCCGCCGGCATGTTCAACCATGAAATCAAGCCGGTGATCGTTGCGCACAGCTTTGGCGGTTTTGTCACCATGCTGACCCGGGCGCTTTATGGCGCGCGACTGTCGGGGACGGTGATTGTCGATTCACCCGTCAATACGCCCGATCGTGAACATGGCGGTCCGCGGCGGCGCGAGCAGATCAAACCCAACCGGATCTATCCAGATCTGGCCTCGGCCCTGGCAAGGTTTCGTCTGATGCCACCGCAGGATTGCGACAATCTCTTTCTCGTTGACTGGGTGGCGCGTCATTCCTTGAGGGCGGTCACCCGCGAGGCCGAATGTGGCTTTACCTGGAAATTCGATCCGGCGATCTGGACAGATTTTTCCATCGGCGACACGGCCGAACGGCTCAAGGCCGAAAGCTGCCGGATCGCCATCTTCCGCGGCGAGAACTCGGTGCTGATGCCGCCTGAGATCGGGGAATACATGTTCAACCTCCTCGGCCGGGCCTCGCCGGTGGTGGAAATCCCGCTTGCGCGCCATCACGTGATGCTGGACCAGCCCCTGGCCCTGGTCGCCGCCCTGCGGGCGCTGCTGGCCGACTGGAATCACTCGATCCCGCGACGGCGGCGGCGTTGAGGGTGGGGACGTTTGCCCCGGCAAGTCGCTTTGCTATAGTCAGGGTGAAGATAGCGCCCCATGTGATTCAGGATTTTAGCCATGACTGACGTTCACTCCGCCTCCCACCCGTCCGGGCATGGCCATATGGATATGGCCGAGCATGTCAAAACCTGGAAGGGCTTCACCCGGCTTATCCGCTGGGGCATCGCTGCCAATGTGGTGCTGCTTGTCTTTCTCGCCATTTTCCGCACGCACGGTTAGGCGAGGAGAGGGGGGCTATGAAACTCGCAGTACTCAAGGAACGCCGTTCCGGCGAGCGGCGTGTTGCGGTCTCTGCGGACACCGTCAAAAAATATAAGGCCCTTGGCATCGAGGTTTTGATCGAGTCCGGTGCAGGAAGCCTGGCGCATTTCAGCGATGCCGATTTTGAAGCTGCGGGCGCAGTCGTCACTCCGGACGCGGCACGGATGCTCGCCGAAGCCGATCTCGTATTGTCGGTGCGGGCGCCCCAGGCCGAGCAGATCGCGCAGATGAAGCAGGGCGCGGTGCTTGCCTGTCTTCTTGCTCCGTACACGGAAAAAGACGTGATTGCCCAACTGGCAGCACAGGGCGTGATCGCGCTGGCGATGGAATTGGTGCCGCGCATCAGCCGGGCGCAAGCGATGGACGTGTTGTCGTCGCAGGCCAATCTGGCCGGCTACAAGGCGGTGATCGATGCCGCCGCGGCATTCGGCCGCGCCATGCCGATGATGATGACGGCAGCGGGCACCATTGCTCCGGCACGGGTGTTCATCATGGGCGTTGGGGTCGCAGGTCTGCAGGCGATTGCGACGGCGCGCCGGCTGGGGGCGATTGTCTCGGCCACCGATGTGCGTCCGGCCACCAAGGAGCAGGTGGAAAGTCTAGGCGCCAGCTTCGTGGCGGTGATCGACGAGGAGTTCAGGCAAGCCGAAACCGCGAGCGGCTATGCCAAGCCGATGAGCGCGGAGTATCAGGCCAAACAGGCCGCGCTCATCGCCGAGACCATCAAGAAGCAGGACATCGTCATTACCACGGCGCTGATTCCCGGACGCAAGGCGCCGGTTCTGGTCAGCGAAGAGATGGTGCGCAGCATGAAGCCGGGCTCAATCATCGTTGATCTGGCGGCGGAGCAGGGTGGCAATTGTCCCTTGACCCAGGCCGACGCGGTGATCGACGTCCATGGTGTGACCATCATGGGGCCGACCAATCTTCCGGCCCGGCTCGCCGTCGATGCTTCGAGCCTCTACGCGCGCAATCTGCTCAATCTCGTCACCCTCATGGTTGACCGCAAGACGGGTCAACTCGCGCTCGACTGGGATGACGATATCATCAAGGGTGCGGCGCTGACCCGTGATGGCGCCATCGTCCATCCGAGCCTGAAAGGCTGAAGTCATGCACGCTGCCGGTCTCATTGATCCCTTTGTGTTTCGTCTGTCGATCTTCGTGCTGGCGATCTTCGTCGGCTATTTTGTGGTGTGGAGTGTCACCCCAGCCCTGCATACCCCGCTGATGAGCGTCACCAATGCCATTTCCTCGGTGATCGTGGTGGGCGCCCTGATTGCCGTGGGGGTGAACACGCATGCCTCCTCCCATGTGGTGGTGAGCGTGCATCATCACATCGTCGTGGTGGGGGGCACAGCCGGGGGCCTTGCCGTGCACCTTGCGCACACGCTCTTCGGCGTGGCGCCGATATCGCAGGGCTATAGCTGGGCCTCGAAACTATTTGGCTTTTTCGCGCTCATTCTGGCCTCGGTCAACATCTTCGGAGGCTTTCTCGTCACCCAGCGCATGCTGGCGATGTACAAGAAGAAGGAGAAATAAGTCCGTGGTCCGGCACCGCACTGGTCGCGGGCTGATGCTTCTCTCCGCCGCTCTGGGCTGCGGGGGCGGCCTTGCTCTGGCTGTGGTGGCTGTCTGGGAAGCGAACCATGGGCAGACGGGGCATGCGGCACGTCTGCAGAGCACGGGCTTGCTTGCTTGGCCCGCCCTGACGCAGGGCTGGGTTAACGGCATGCTGGTTCTGGCCGTCGGCGCAAATTTTATCCTGACCGCAGCGACCAGCTTTAGCTGGCGCCGGAGCCTGCCATGAGGCGCGATGAAGCGTTTCTCGCCCACCATGTGCTCCTGGCTGCAGGGGGCGGGATCCTGCTGGTTTATTCCGTATTGGCCTGCGGTATTGTTCTTCTGTGCGCGAACAACCCCTTCGCCACATGGGCGAGTGGCATTGAAATTCTCGCTTGCGTCATGTTGTTCGTGCAAAGCATGCGGCCACAGCGGATCTGGCAGATGCGCATTGGCGGCGTCAACCTGGTGCTGATGGGTCTTTATTGGAGCATCGGCGCGGCATTGACGCGCGCGGCGTTACTCTATGGCTACAGGTCGTGGATCGAGGGTGCTGGTGGCATCCTGGTTCTGTTGGGAATCGCAGTGCTGTGGTCGGGTGATGGTAGCTGGTTTGCGCCGCTGGAGGAGGTGGAGCACATGCTACCGCTGCCGCGGCCGCTGAGGAAATTCGGGGGCAATATCTAGATGACTGCGAACCTGGCCGCGCTGGCCTATTTGTTCTCGGGTGTGATGTTCATTCAGGCGCTGCGCGGCTTGTCGTCGCCTGCGACCAGTCGCGCTGGCAATCGCAACGGTATGATCGGCATGCTGGTGGCAATCCTCACCACCTTGTGGGTGACGGGCGGCACGGACATGCTCACCTGGGCCATGATCTGCGGTGGCATTGCCATCGGCGGGGTGATCGGTGCGGTAGTCGCCCGGCGCATTGCCATGACGGCGATGCCCCAGCTCGTTGCTGCCTTTCATTCGCTCGTCGGTCTTGCCGCCGTGCTTGTTGCCGCCGCCGCGCTTTATTCCCCGCAGGCTTATGGCATTGGCTTTGAGGGGGCGATCAGGGCTCAGAGCCTGATCGAGATGAGCCTTGGGGTGGCCATTGGTGCGATCACCTTTGCCGGCTCGCTGATCGCGTTCGCCAAACTCAACGGCAATATGTCGGGTGCCTCGATCCTCCTGCCGGGGCGTCATGCCCTCAATCTGCTGATCGGCATCGCCATCATCGCTCTGATGGGCTACTTCATTGACGCCCAGCCCCATTGGGCATTCTGGGCGATCGCCGTACTTTCCTTTGTCTTCGGCATCACCCTCATCATTCCCATCGGCGGTGCCGACATGCCGGTGGTGGTGTCGATGCTCAATTCCTATTCGGGCTGGGCTGCGGCGGGAATCGGTTTTACCCTCGAAAACACCGCCCTCATCATCACCGGTGCGCTGGTCGGCTCGTCGGGTGCGATCCTCTCCTACATCATGTGCAAGGGCATGAACCGCAGTTTCATCTCGGTGATATTGGGCGGCTTCGGCGGTGAGGTGGCGAGCGCTGGCGGCAAGGCCGAGGCCCGTCCGGTCAAGCAGGGTTCGGCCGAGGATGCGGCCTTCATCATGAAGAACGCCGGCAGCGTCATCATCGTGCCGGGTTACGGCATGGCGGTTGCCCAGGCCCAGCACGCGGTACGCGAGATGGCCGACGTGCTCAAGAAGGAAGGGGTGAAGGTCTCCTACGCCATCCACCCGGTGGCCGGGCGCATGCCCGGGCACATGAACGTGCTCTTGGCCGAAGCCAATGTGCCCTATGACGAAGTCTTCGAGCTCGAGGACATCAACAGCCAGTTTTCCCAGGCCGACGTCGCTTATGTCATCGGCGCCAATGACGTCACCAATCCGGCCGCCAAATCCAATCCGCAGTCGCCGATTTTCGGTATGCCGATCCTCGATGTCGAGAAGGCCAAGACCGTACTTTTCGTCAAACGCGGCATGGGCTCGGGTTATGCCGGCATCGAGAATGAGCTGTTCTTCCGCGACAACACCATGATGCTCTTTGGTGATGCCAAGAAGATGACCGAGGAAATCGTCAAGTCGCTCGCCTGAGCCGCGGGACGGCGGGCTGTGCCGGGGCGGTTCCTCTTGGACAGGGATCGGGCTCCTGCCCCTTTTGGGGGTGCGGGCTTGGCCAGTGATCAACTGCGATCTTAGGTTGGGGGGCTTGGCGGCGGCGGGCGCTGCCAGTATGGTCGCACGCAAATCAGGACGGTTGGCCAAGGGTTTGCGCGCAGGTCTGCCGCTTTTCGGACGCTTCTGCGCAAAGGCAAGGGACGCGGCAATGTCGGATTCGAATGGCGACGAAAAGAAGAGTTCTTCGGATTTCATGCGTAACCCTCTCGTGCTCGTGGGGCTCGCCGCTGTCGTCATCCTGGCCGTAGCCGGGGCCTATTTTCTCGGCAAGCAGGGCGTGGGCAGTTCCTCCGGTGGTGGCGCCCTCAGCCAGGGCACGCAGGTTGCGCAGGTCGGCGGGGTCTGCGGGATCACGCTCGACCGGCTGCGCGCCTATGGCGTCGTCGAACCGGATACAACGCTGGTTTCCAAGGACGCGACCCCGACCAGCGTCAAGAACCGGGTGACCTGCAAGGCCAAGTTCGGCGCCAAGGTCTATACGGCCGAGGTCGACGAGCGCTGCTCGACGCTGAGCGATTTCAGCTGCCTAAGGATCTGGAATGTCACCGATTCAAACGGCAAGACGCTGTTCCAGCATCGCGGCTTCCTGCCCCCCACCGACTGAGCCGGGCTTGGTGTTGCGCCTCTCTGCGCTTATGTTGTCGCCATGGTAGAGGTGCAGGGCCACGATCACGGACTTTGGACGCATGACCATGTCTTTCTGGGGCAGGGTCATGAGCGTGCTGAACGCCGGGCCCGACTTGCCACCATCCTGACTGCTTTATTCATGGTGGTGGAGATCGCCGCCGGCTTTGCCTTCGGCTCGATGGCTCTGATCGCCGACGGCATCCATATGGCCACCCATGTGGGCGCCCTCGGACTGGCGGCCATGGCCTATTGGCTGGCCCGTCGCCATGCCGGCGATGATCGCTTCAGTTTCGGGTCGGGAAAGTTCGGCGATCTGGCTGCCTTTGCGAGCGCCATCGCCCTTGGTATTGCTGCCGTCGTAGTGGCCGTCGAATCGGTGCAGCGCCTCTTGGTTCCGGTCGCGGTCAATTTTGGCGACGCCTTCATTGTGGCGGCGATCGGCTTTGGCGTGAACCTTGTTTCAGCCGCCATCCTGCACGAGCCCCATGAGGACGGGCACAGCCACGGTCATGACCACGACCATGACCATGCCCATGACCATGCCCACGACCATGACCACAATATACGGGCAGCCTATGTTCATGTGCTTGCCGATGCCGCGACCAGCGCCCTCGCCCTTCTGGCGCTGGGGGCCGGTTATCTCTGGGGTGTGCATTTTCTCGATCCGCTTGTCGGTATTGTGGGCGCGGTGGTGATCGGCTCCTGGGCCTATGGCCTCATACGCGATGCGGGGCTGGTGCTGCTTGATGCCGCAGATGATCCGCAACTGGCCGGGCGGATCCGCGCGCTGCTGGAGGGCGAGATGGGGGCGCGGGTGGCGGACCTCCATGTGTGGCGCCTTGGTCCCGGACACAAGGGGCTCATTGTTTCCCTGGTGGCGCCAGGCGCGGTGACGGCTGAAGAGATCAAGGCCGCGTTGCGCACGCGCTTTGCGAGCCTCAGTCACGTCACCATTGAAATCGCCGTGTGCGCCGACTGCGCCACCTGAAGGCTCGCGCGCTGAGCGCCCTCTGCCTCCTTCCAGGACTGTTCGGACCCTGAGCCTTGCATCCGCGCTTGGGCGTGTGGGGGCGGGCAGCGTCGGGAGGATTTGCTGGCGCCCCCCGCCTCTCACCGCTTTTCCCCGCGCAGATCAGCGCGTCCTGCTATGCGCCTGCAGCAACCCCGAAGGACGGGCGTCAAGACATGTTGTCTTTGCGTTGGCGTTTGGCCCGTGCCTTCCGAACCTGCGCCAGGCCTCGCTCATGTCTTCATAAAAACAGAACGATAATAATCAAACTATCTATTTTAATAAATGACCTCCTGACGCTACACCCGCGCCGCAGGCGAAGGGAGCTTTCATGAGCGACGCATTGATCTGGTTTTTTGCCGCGGGACAGCTGGCGCTGGCGCTGGTCGGACTTGTGCCCAGGGGGCTCATGGCTGCGCCCCAGCAGGTGGCGCAATGCGCACGCTATGCGGCGTTTCTCGCCGTGGTTCTGGCGCTTGCGGCGCTTGGCATGGTGCTGGTGAAGGGCAGTTGCCACACACCGATGGGCCACCTCTATGCCGGTCTGCAGTTTGACGCGCTGTCGTCCTCGATCGAGGCGCTGGTGGCCTTCATCGGCGTCATCGTCGTCAGTTTCAGCCACAATTATCTCGATGGTGATCCCCGCCATGCCGACTTTCTCAAGCGTCTCTGCCTCACGCTTGCTGCGGTGCTGCATCTCATCGTCGCCCAAACCCTGCCGCAGTTCGCGCTGGCCTGGATCGCCACCAGCCTCTGCCTGCATCGGCTGCTCGTCTTTTATGGCGAGCGTCAGCCGGCGGTACTTGCCGCGCGCAAGAAATTCGTGGTGGCGCGGCTCAGCGATGGGGCTCTTGTCCTAGCCTTCCTTACTCTCGCACAGCGGTTTCACACCTTTGACATTGCCCCTATCCTCCGTGCTGCCAGCCACCTCCCTCAAGGCGCAGGCAGTGGCGCGCTGAGCATGGCGGCGGTGCTGCTTGGTTTTGCCGCGCTCCTCAAGTCGGCGCAATTTCCCATGCATGGCTGGCTGCTTGAGGTGATGGAGACACCAACTCCGGTGTCCGCGCTGCTTCATGCCGGCATCATCAATGCCGGCGGCTTTCTGGTCCTGCGCTTTGCTCCGGTCTTCGCCCATGCGGCAGGTGCGCTCGATCTGCTGCTGGTGGTCGGCGGCATCACCGCGCTCTTCGGCGGCCTCGTGATGCTGACCCAGACCTCGGTCAAGGTGTCGCTGGCCTATTCGACCATCGGCCAGATGGGGTTCATGATGCTTGAATGCGGACTTGGCGCCTTTGCTGCCGCGTGGCTCCATCTCATCGGCCATTCGCTCTACAAAGCGCATGCCTTCCTCAGTGCCGGCAGCGGCGTAACGGGGAAGGGACGCAGCCAGGAGAACCACACGCGGCGGACGCCAACGCCGCTCGCCTGTGGCATCGCCATCAGCCTTGGCGTTGTGATCGTGGTGGGCATTGGCGCCGTCTTCGGACTTTCGCCTCTGACGGCCCCCGGCATGCTGGTGCTAGCCGGGGTCGCAGTTCTCAGCCTGACCCATCTATTGAGTGCGGCGGCGCCATCTTTCTCACTTGCGCTCTTGGGCAGGCTGATCCTACGTGCCTGCTGCCTTACGGTGGCTGTATTCGCGCTGGAAGCGGTTGCGGCCCGTCTGCTGGGGTCAACACTGCCGGCGTTCCTGCCGCTCAGAGGCCCATTCGAAGCGGTGAGCGCCCTTCTGATACTGGCGGCTTTTGCGACTGTGCTCTTCATCCAGAACAGCGCCGCTCAGGCGCCGCACTCTCAGATCCTGAAACGGCTCTACGCCCATCTGTCCAACGGGCTCTACGTCAACACGCTCGCCAATCGCTGGGCGATCACGCTGTGGCCAGGCGCTGCGCCATCACGGCAGGTCACGACGCCACATTCCCTCTCATTGCGCTCAGGAGATGCAGCATGAGTCTCGCGGTGAAGCAGACCGAAGGTGTGGCGGGCGCAGCCGACCACAGCGCGCTGGCTCCGGAGCAGTTCCGTGCCGTGGTCGAAAAAGCCTGCCTGCGGATCGCACCGCTCTGGCCTTTGGACAGCTTCGTGGCGGTCAACCCGTTCCTTGGTCTCAGTGACCTTAGCTTCGCTGCGGCCTGTGCGCGCCTGCAGCGACTGGCCAAATGCCAGATGCTGATGCCGCGCGCCTTTTACCGGCAGGCCCTGCGAACCGCGCACATCGTCGATGCCGATCTGGAGGCCGCGCTCCAGAGCTTTCGGCACCGCGGGCGCACGGCCATGGATCTGACCGCGTTCAAACGCGCGCTGGCACACGAGCGGTCAGCCAATGACGGGCCGCCGGCTAGGGTTGCGACCATCGCCGAAACCCTCGACCGGCTTGCCGGTGGCAATAAGCAGGTGTCGCGCACCGCCTTCATGATCGACGAAATTTCCAAATGGTGCGCCGGCTATTTCGATCAGGGCCAGGCCTTGTGGCCGTCGCCGTGGCGGCATTTGCCCCTCTATCAGGCCTGGCGGGAGGCGTCTGCCTTCGACCGCAATCCCGAAACCATGGGGGTCAAGGGCTTCCGCCGTGCGATCGCAGCGCTGCCCGGTGAGCCGCTTGCCGCCATCGGTGAGGTACTCGAGCGGCTCGACATTCCGCAGGCGGCCTATGAAGACTATCTGCATCGCGCCCTCCTCGACATCGGTGGCTGGGCAGCCTATGCGCGCTATCGCGTGTGGATGGGTGCGCTTGATGGCCAGCGCGACGACACCCTGATCGAGCTTCTCGCCATTCGCGTGGTGTGGGGTTATGTGCTTTATCTCGAACATGCTGACGCGCTTTTCCGTAATGCCTGGAAGGAGGCGATGGCGGCGGCCAGGCGCCTTTCTGCGGTTGATGTCCCTGCTGAGAACAGCGGTCTGCTCATCGATCTAATCCTGCAGGAGGCTTATGAGCATGCCTATCAGCGCGAGCTCATCGCCCTCTTTGCGCTGGCCTGTCCTATCGGCCAGCCAACAGCGGACTTAAGACCGTCGCTGCAAGCCGCGTTCTGCATCGATGTGCGCTCGGAGCCCTATCGCCGGGCGCTTGAAACCATCCTGCCTGAGGCCCAGACAATAGGCTTTGCCGGTTTTTTCGGGGTTCCTTTCGCCTTTCAGGCGCTGGCCGAAGACGGCGTCCAAGCGCGATGTCCGGTCCTTCTGAAACCACGCTTCACCATCGGCGAGGCCCTTGCCGGAGCCGATGCGCAGGAACAGCAGCAAGTGCTGCAGCGTTTGTCGCTGCAGGCGCGGCTCCATGAGGGCTGGATCTCCTTCAAGCGCTCAGCGGTGTCCTGTTTTACCTATGTCGAAACGGCAGGCTTTCTTGCCGCAGCGGCGTTGATCCGCGACGGTGCCGCGCTGCCCCGGCGGACGGCGCCGCGCGGCCTTACGGCCGGGTTGGCGGCGCGGCTGAAACCAAGTCTTGCTTCCCCCAGGGCCGGTGATCCTGCGCCCCTCACCGGGATCGCTCCCGAGGCGCGTCTTGACCTTGCCGAGGGCATGCTGCGGGCGATGTCGCTCACCAACGGCTTTGCGCCTCTCGTGCTCCTGCTCGGCCATGGCAGCACCACAGCGAACAATCCCCATGCGGCCGGCCTGCAATGCGGCGCCTGTGGTGGACATAACGGGGCGGTCAATGCGCGCGTTGCGGCCACCATTCTGAACGATGGGGAGGTACGGCGCGGGCTTGGCACAAGAGCGATCCTTCTTCCTAACGATACCTGGTTCATTGCGGGCCGGCATGACACGACCACGGATGCGGTGACGCTCTTTGATCTCGATGAGGTGCCGCCATCACATCAGGGCCGTGTGGCAGAGCTGCGCCAGACACTCCTGCGGGCTTCGGACCTGACGCGCTACGAGCGCGCTTTTGCCCTGGGCGTGCCCCTTGATGAAGGCCTCAGCGCGGCCATCTCGCGGCGCAGCCGCGACTGGTCGCAGGTCAGGCCGGAATGGGGTCTTGCCGGCAATGCCGCCTTCATCGTGGCACCGCGGGCGCGGACCCATTGGCTGGATCTGGGCGGACGCGCCTTTCTGCACAGCTATGACTGGCAAGAAGATGCCGGTTTCAGGGTTCTCGAGCAGATCATGACCGCGCCGATGATCGTGGCGAGCTGGATCAACCTGCAATATTACGGCTCGGTGGTGAACAATGTCAGTTATGGTAGTGGCAATAAGGTGCTGCACAATATTGTTGGCGGGCTGGGTGTGCTCGAAGGCAATGCCGGCGATCTCAGGACCGGCCTGCCGGCGCAATCCCTGCATGATGGCAAGGCTCTGGTGCACAAGCCGCTGCGCCTCAGCGTCATCATTGAGGCGCCGCTGGACGCCATCAACGCGGTCATTGCCAAGCATGAGACGGTCCGGCAGCTGACCGACCATCACTGGCTGCATCTGTTTGCGCTCGCGGCGGACGGCCGGATCAGTCACCGTTATGCCGGAGAGGAACAATGGCAGAGCCTGTCCTGAGCAGTCTTCCTCACCTCGAGCGGTTCGAGGCAGAGGCGATCTACATCCTGCGTGAGGCGGTGGCGGAGGCAAAAAACCCGGTGATGTTGTTTTCCGCAGGCAAGGGTTCCACCATGCTTGCCCACCTTGCAGTGCGGGCCTTCTTTCCGGCGTGACCACAATTTGCGCTTCTGCATATCGATCCGGCCTGCGAATTTTCCGAACTGCTCGCCTTTCGTGACGCCTTTGCCCGTGCGCATGGGTCTTCGCTCATCGTCCATGCCAATGAAGAGGGGCGTGCGGAAGGCCTCAATCCGTTCGATCATGGCGAGATCTACACCGCGCGCATGCGCGCCGAGCCACTCAAGCAGGCGCTGGATCGCGGCGGCCATGACAAAATTTTTCCGCCCGGGCGGACGCCGGGTACTTCTTCACCATCTGAAGCAGCTTGGTCCGGTTTCTGCCGACGGCCTTGCCGGTGTGCTCGGCATCAGTGGGCAGGCGGTGCGCCAGCAGCTCGTCGCGCTGGCAGAGAAGGGTCTGGTCGAGGCTTTGCCTGTGCCGGCCTCAGGCAGAAGCAATGATGCTGATCGAGCATCATTGCCCGCTTCAGGTTGTGGCTCGTCGCCATCGCGCACTCTGTGATGAGGAGCAAAAACTGTTTGAACGCCTCTTGGGCGATGAGGTGCGTGTTGAACGCTGCGAGCACGCCCTGACGGGGGCTGCGCGCTGCAGCTATCTCATCCGCGCTGAACGCAAAACGGCCGCCTGAAGGGCGGCCGTGACACGCGGATTTACCGGCTGCTGCGATCAATGACGCGGCAGCACGCCCTCACGCTGCATGCGCTTGCGTTGCAGCTTGCGATAGCGGCGGATGGCCTCGGCGCGTTCGCGCGCACGCTTCTCACTCGGCTTCTCGTAATGGCCACGCAGCTTCATCTCGCGGAAGATGCCTTCACGCTGCATCTTCTTCTTCAGCGCCTTCAGCGCCTGGTCGATATTGTTGTCGCGAACGATGATCTGCAAAAGTGGCTCCCGGAAGGAAATTTCTAGAAGGCGCGGTTGATAGCAAACGGGGCCTGAGCTGTCCAGTCCTGGGCTCCGGGATGCAGCCCCGGACCGCGACCTCGCTCGTGCCGGCACGAAGACCCAGCGCCGCCAACGCCTGTGGCGGCGGAGTGTTAGGCGGGGGAGTGTTACGCCATGGCAGCCCTGGACCCTTCCAGGCGGGCCCCCCGGCGCGCCCGGCCTTGGCGACCCTTTTCCAGCGCTCCAGGCCGGGGTCCCAAAGGTTTGAAGGCCTGGCGCAGTCCTTGACAGGTGCGGCGCGCGAAGCCGGGTGGACATCAGCTGGTCTTCTTGGGGGTCGTTGGGTGCGCAGCCTGAGGTGTTTGGCCGAAGCGCTCGCCGCGCTTGCCCCGCACCGCGAGATCCACGGTGTGAAGGCGCCGCACGCCGTCCATGCGGTGGAGGGATCCAGGCATGTGCAGCATCGCCTGATAGTCGCCGAGCGAATCCTCGAGCGCCTGGGTAAAGCCCTGGGCGTCCTGGGCCTTGTTCATCTGGATTTTTGAAAAGCGCAGCGCTTCAGGGGTGTTTTCGGCGACGCGCCGGGCCCAGGCATATGTTTCACGCTCCAGATCAGCGGGTGCCAGCACCCGGTTGACCAGCCCGTAGGCGGCCGCCTCCTGCGCCGAGATGAAGCGGCTCTCGAAACAGAGCTCCTTGGCCCGACGGATGCCAATGTCCCAGGGGATCGACATGAATTCGACAAACCCGGCCAGAAACTCGGCGTCCTCGGCGGCGAATATCACATCCATGGCCGCGGCCAGCATCCAGCCGGCATAGATGCAGTAGCCTTCGACCATCGCGATCGTCGGTTTGGGGAAATTGCGCCAGCGGACCAGCAGGTCGAGATTGTAGTGCTTGAACTGGTCGTAGGTCTGGATCCCCGGCTTGGCGCCCAAAGCCATGCGGTATTCGATCTCTTCTGGTGTGCCCAGATCGTGGCCAGTGGAGAAGACGCCGTCGGTGCCGCGCAGCACCACGACCCGCACCGCCTCGTCATGCCGCGCCAGCTCGAAGGCCTGCTCCAGTTCGTCGAGCATCCGGTAGCCCTGGGCGTTGCGGCGGGAGGGGCGGTTCAGCGTGATCACGCCGAGCGGGCCATCGCTCGCGTAGAGGATGTGCTGGAAATCCATGGGCTCACTCCTTCACCAAGGTGGAGATTGATGTGGCGCCGGGGGCGCAGACCGCCTGCAAGGCAGGGTGCAGACCAAGGACAATCCCGTGCTCGGCCACAACCTCGGCTTCGCCGATGGCCGGGCCCGTCTGGGGTTTGGCGTGTGGCCGCAGCAGGCGCCAGTAGACGAAACCGGCCAGAGAAACGCTGGTAGGGGTGAGGGTACCCCTCTCGATCACACGGACCGGCGGGTTCTGGACGTGCTGCGCATTTTGCTGACAGATCAGTGGCCCATAACGTTCTTTGTCCATCATGGGACAATAACGGGTGTGGTTGTTTTTCGCGATCAGCTTGCGCGCGAGATTTTCACCGCGATCGCCGCAGGCTTCGGCCAAGGCGCGAAGAGCCGCGAAACCTGAGGCCGTCACAAGGGCGCGGGCCTTCAGCTCGCGGTTCACAATCATGCCGTCCCCGCGCATTGCCGCAGCGGAGCACCTTGGGCAAATCCTCCGTGCAGGGCAGGCTCAACCAGATCGCCGCCGACAGCGGCGTTCCGCTGGCTCGGGAAGTTTCTCTCCAAAAGGCGGTCCAGAAAGGTCGGCGAGGCAGCTTGAAGCGTTGTTCGGCCGATTTTGGCCATTCCCCAGCCGGCCGCCGAAACACGACCTCTCGGCCTAGACCCTCACCGACGATTGGCCTGAGCATATTGCCGTCACCGAAGTCGAGGTGGACCTGTTCGAGGCTTGGTTCGATGAGCTGTTCGGGCCGTGCTGATAAACTGAGAAGGAGACATGCGCCATGACCGTGCCGCTGCGCGCCGCTCTCTGATCTGCGCGTCTCGAGGCCGCGGCAGGCGGATCTGATGTCTCGCTTCCCGACCAGACGCGCCAGGGCGAAGCGTATTGCGCCTCGCGCGGTGATCAACTCGTCGACACCTTTGTGGAGGCCGGCGCCTTGGCCAGCAACGACCGCCGGCCGAAGTTCCAGCGCATTATCGAGGCAAGGACCAGGGGGGGCCGCATAATGGGATCGAAATCGGAACTCCTGCGTACCCTGGTCACCGCTTCAGGCGGGAAATCCGTCGCATTTGGAGTTCAGAGTTCTGAACTGGCCCACCTGAAAGGAGCCGCACCCAGGCTCTGCCTCTGCGGACAGATTCCGTGCCCCCACTTTGTTTGAGGTCGGGAGCTTTTCTGTTGCCCCTGACCGCGCCATATTCGGGCCATGGCTATCTTGAAAATTGCCCGCATGGGCCACCCCGTTCTTGCCCGCAAGGCCGATCCGGTTGCCGATCCCACCGCACCCGAAATCCGGCGCCTTGTCCGCGACATGATCGAAACCATGATTGATGCCCCAGGAGCCGGGCTGGCCGCGCCCCAGGTCCATGTCTCCTTGCGGGTGGTGGTGTTCCAGGCGCCGAAGGAGCGG
>JAKAVI010000429.1 GCA_021817355.1 Pseudomonadota bacterium
CGGCAGCCAGACCGACGGGCATCTGAACATCCTGTCGACCATGTTCAACGCCGCTTACGATATTCCGCTGGCCAAAAAGTGGGCCTTCAGCCTCGGTGCCGGTGCCGGTATCGGTCAGGTTGACATTAAGGAAAACAACGTAACGGCTGGCTTGGTCGACATGAACGGCAGTCGCACAGGCTGGATGTGGCAGGCGATGGCTGGTTTCACCTACACGGTGAACCCGAACGTCGATGTCTATCTTGACTGGCGCTACCGCAATGTGGGCATCCACGGCGCCTATGCCTCGTCCTATACGAGCTATTATGTGCGTCCGGGCGACCTGAACGAACAGGCGGTCATGATCGGCGTGCGCTATTTCTTCGGTCACTCCGAAGCTGCACCACCGCCACCGCCACCGCCGCCACCGCCGCCTCCTCCGCCACCTCCGCCGCCGCCTCCGCCGCCTCCGCCGCCAGTTAAGACTTATATTGTGTTCTTCAACTTCAATAAGTCGAACCTGACGACCGAGGCACGGTCGGTTGTGTCTGAAGCGGTGAAGACCGCCAAGGAACACGGCATCGTCAAGGTGCTGATCACCGGGCACACCGACACAGTCGGTTCACATAGCTACAACCAGGCCCTGTCCGTGCGTCGTGCAGACGCGGTCAAGGCGCAGATGGTGAAGGAAGGCATGGATGCCGCCGACATCACCACCGAGGGCAAGAGCTACGATGATCCGCTGGTTCCGACTGGTCCTGGCGTGCGCGAGCCGCAGAACCGCCGCGCGGTCATCGAACTGGGTGCTGGTAGCGGCATGTAAGTTGCCGGCTCCTCGCCGAACGGAAAAGGGCGGGCTTAAAAGCCCGCCCTTTTTCTATGTCTTTACGTCACCTGGGAAGGGACACATGTGCCTCTCCCGCACCGGTTATGGCGTCAGAGGCACGAGCGAGGAGGTTTTTATTGCCGGGATTGCGTGACCGCGCTGCCGTGAGCTCTTTCAAGTACCGCAACACGCAGAGGATTGGGCGTTGGAACGATGCTCGGGATTGGTTCGCGTGCAGCGCTCAAGGAGGAGCAACTGGGAACAGGTCCGGGATCCTTCATCGGCAGGGCCTCCACAAACTCAGACAGGCTTGGCCGGTCCTGTGCCTTCATCGCCGCAAAAGCGTCATTGGCAGCTTTGCAGTAGGCCGGATTGTTATGGATGCTGAGCATCGAATCATCGTTGGCAAGACGCGTCTTGAAACTGTAGTAGCGGCTTTCGCCCCGAGCCCCGTAAATGCGCCGGAAGAACATCTGCAGGTGCTGATCCGACTGCCGCAGCCGCTCGAGGTACCCGCGCTGAAACCTGTTGAAATCGGCCACGTCATTGCAGGTCAAAGCTGCCACCATCAGGCGCTGCTGCACCGCAGCAACCCTAACCGATAACTCCTCGGCGGGACGCGCACATTTCTGGGGCATCTGCCGCGCCCAGGCTGCCGGACCTATGCCTACAGAGACGACGACAGCGAGCATGCCAGCTCCCAATCTTCGCACCATTGAAACCATCACTCAGGATCGCTACAGGCTGACGATAGCACCGTATCTGTGCAGCTGGCTATTCTCCCAAATGGGTGGATCACCAAATTTCGGCCAGGGCCTTAACAAAAGAGTCCCGCCATGACTAAAACACCGGCCAAAGGCCACGCCGTCGATTTGAGCAATGAAGCGGTTCACTGGGATCTTCGCGATGCGATGTCCTACGGTGACTACCTACATTTGTCACAGCTTCTGGACTGTCAGCATCCGCTGTCAGGCGCGCACGACGAGATGCTGTTCGTCATCATCCATCAGTCCAGTGAGCTTTGGATAAAATTATGCCTGCACGAGATTGAAGGAGCAGTCCGCTGTATCTGCGCCGATGACCTTGGCCCGGCCTTCAAGATGATGGCGCGCGTTGGGCGAGTCCAGGCCCAGCTCATCCAGAGCTGGGAAGTGCTCTCGACCATGACACCGTTCGATTACGGGCGTTTCCGTGGCGCCCTCGGCAAGGCCAGCGGCTTTCAGTCCTTCCAGTACCGGATGCTGGAGTTCCTGCTTGGCAACAAGAATGCGAAAATGGCGGATGTCTTCAGCGCTGACGCAACCATTTCAGCGAGGGTGCAAGGGGCCCTGCATAGTCCCAGTATCTATGATGAGACGCTGCGACTTCTAGCCCGTCGGGGCTTTGAGCTTCCTGCGGACAGGCTCGCGCGCGATTTCAGCGCCCCCTATTCCCCCCACCCCCTGGTTACGAACGCCTGGCGCCAGGTCTACCGTGATACGCAGACCCATTGGGACCTTTATGAGCTGGCAGAAAAACTTGTCGATCTTGAATACCGCTTTCATCTCTGGCGTTTCAGCCACATGAAGACCGTGGAGCGGATTATTGGTGCCAGAGCGGGGACGGGCGGAACATCCGGCGTCGCCTATCTGCAGAAGGCTCTGGATCTGCGCTTTTATCCTGAACTTTGGGAGGTTAGGACGGAAATCTGATGGGCGCCTTGTCACATATAAAAGTGCTCGATCTCAGCCGCGTACTGGCAGGCCCGTTCGCAGCCCAAATCCTCGGCGACCTTGGTGCCGACGTCATCAAGATCGAAAAGCCAGAAGAGGGCGATGAGACCCGTAGATATGGTCCGCCCTTTCTTGCTACCGAAGGCGGGCGCGGAGATGCTGCCTACTTCCTTTCTGCCAACCGCAACAAGCGGTCGGTGACCATCGACTTTGCCCGTCCCGAAGGCGCCGCCCTCATTCGGCGACTGGCCCGGCGCAGCCATGTCGTGATCGAGAATTTCAAGACTGGTGCGCTGGCCCGATATGGGCTCGACTATGCGAGCCTCTCTGCCGAAAATCCGGCGCTGGTTTATTGCTCGCTGACCGGATTTGGTCAGGACGGACCCTATAAGGACAAGTCCGGCTACGATTACCTGATCCAGGGTATGGCTGGGCTCATGTCCATCACTGGTCAGGCCGATGGCGTCCCCGGAGGTGAGCCGATGCGGGTGGGAGTTGCAGTGTCCGATCTGTTCACCGGCCTTTACTCGACGATTGCCATTCAGGCCGCCCTGATTCACCAGGCGCGTACCGGCGAAGGGCAGTGGATCGACATGGCCCTGTTTGATTGCCAGACCGCTGCCCTCGCCAACCAGGCGATGAATTATCTTGTCAGCGGCAAGCCACCTGGACGCCAGGGTAACAGCCATCCCAACATCGTGCCCTATCAGGTATTTGCAACCCTCGATGGCCACATGATCCTCGCCATCCCCAATGACGGACAGTTTCGCAGGTTCTGTACCGCAGCCGGCCTCGCCGACCTCGCCAACGATCCACGCTTTGTCGATAATCCGAGGCGGGTGGAGCACCGCGCCGAGCTGATCGATTACCTGCGGCCCGCACTGGCGAGCCGCACCACAGGGCAATGGATCAGTCTTCTGGAAGCGGCCAATGTTCCTTGCGGTCCTATCAACCGGCTCGATCAGGTCTTCGCGGATCCCCAATCCCTGGCCCGCGGCCACCGTATAGCCATGACCCATAGCGCAGCTGGCCCGATTTCCCTGGTGGCGAGCCCGCTCAGACTGGCCAAGTCTCCTCCCAGCTACCGCCGTGCGCCCCCCCTGCTCGGTGAACACACCGACGAGGTCCTGCACAGCGAACTGAACCTGGAAGAAGGCCAGATCCGCAGCCTGCGCGAGCAGGGGATCATCTGAGCGGCGCCTCCGCCGGTGTGACGCCAGCAGACCTGCCCCGCCGACGTGATCGCGGGACAGGGAAGCGCGTGCCGGCTGCGTTAGGAGATCTTTGCCTGCCCCAGGCCCGTGCCAGCTCTTTTCCGCAACCGCACAATGCCGTAAAGCACGCTCAGGGTACGCCAACTGGCCCGCCCGGTCACAACTGAAGGAAATGGCCATGTCCTATAAGGTCGCCATCGTCGGCGCCACCGGCAACGTCGGACGCGAGATGCTGAACGTGCTCGCCGAGCGCGCTTTTCCAGCCTCCGAAGTCGTCGCCCTGGCCTCAACGCGCTCCGTCGGCATCGATGTCTCGTTTGGTGATCGGACGCTCAAGGTCAAGGCTCTCGACTATTATGATTTCAAGGGTACGGACATCGTGCTGATGAGCGCGGGCGGCGCCGTCTCCAAGGAATGGTCACCCAAAATTGCTGAAGCCGGCGCGATCGTCATCGACAATTCCTCGCAGTGGCGGATGGATCGGCAGGTGCCGCTCATCGTCCCTGAAGTCAATGTCGAGGCGCTTCATCAGGGCTTTCCCAAGGGCATTATCGCCAATCCCAACTGTTCCACTGCCCAGCTTGTTGTGGCGCTCAAGCCACTGCATGACGAAGCCAAGATCAAGCGGCTGGTAGTGGCGACCTATCAATCGGTATCAGGCACGGGTAAGGCGGCAATGGACGAGCTCTTTACCCAGACAAGGGCCGTATTCGTTGCCGATCCAATGGAGCCCAAGATCTATCCCAAGCGGATTGCCTTCAACGTGATCCCGCACATCGACAGCTTCCTTGAT
>JAKAVI010000125.1 GCA_021817355.1 Pseudomonadota bacterium
TAGACCCCCTTTTCAGTGCCGGCATAAAGCAGATCCGGATTCACCGGATCCTCGCGCACGACATTGACAAAACTGCCCTGCGGGATGCCATGATCCAGGCGCTGCCAGCTTTTGCCGCCATTCTCGGTACGATAGATGTAGGGTGCATCGTCATCGAGGCGATGACGGTCGATTGCCAGATAGGCCACATCAGAGCTGAAGTGCGAGGGCTCGATGCAGGCCACTTTTGACCACGCCGTCAGCGTCGGCGGCGTTACGTTGATCCAATGTTGGCCACCATCCAAAGTCTTCCATACCAACCCGTCGTCAGTGCCCACCCAAAGAACGTTGGGATTAATCGGTGATGGTGCAATTGTATAGATGACGCCTTTACGCGCGCTGACATGGTCATCATCTTGCGCGGTTACCGCATCCAGATTAGGTGGAACTCCCGGATTCAAGCGGGTGAGGTCAGGGCTGATCCGACGCCAGTGCCTTCCCCCGTCGGTGGTCGCGAAAAGACGCTGATTGGCGAAGTAGAGCGTCTTCTTGCCTGTCCTGGAAAACTCGAGGGGCAAGGTCCAGGCACCGCGATAATGCGTGTCTGGGTAGGCGAGAGTGGGGTCGACGATACGGGTCTGACCGGTGCGGGTGTCGAGCTTCTTTACCTTGCCTCCGTATATGATGTGGGGATTGCTCGGATCAGGAGCAATCATTCCGCTTTCACCGCCGGCCGAGATCTCGTGGAACTCTTCCATGGTGATTCCGTCAACGCTGCTGGTACGGCTTGGCAGCGCGACCGCTCCCGAATCCTGCTGGGCGCCGTAGACCCAATAGGGAAAGCGGTTGTCGGTCGCGACATGATAGATCTGGGCGGTTGGCTGGTTGAACCAGCTGCTCCAGGTTTTGCCGCCATTCTGGGTGATGATCGCGCCTTGATCGACGCCCAGCATCTGTCGGTTCGGATCGCTTGGATCGATCCACATCTGATGAAAATCATCACCGGTCGGATCACCCTTAAGGGCAATGAAATGCGCACCACCATCATTGGAACGCAGAACAATGGTGTTCATGACAAAAACTCGATTGGCATCCCTCGGATCTATGGTGATCCCGCCGAAGTACCAGCCGCGATTATAGATGCGCAGGTCGCTGGAAACGTGTTGCCAGTGAACACCGTTGTCATCCGAGCGATAGAGACCACCCTCTCCTGATGGCGCGTCAACGAGGGCATAAACCCGGTTGGGTGCCGCTGCACTCGTCGCAAGGCCGATCCGCCCTGGGTCAACCGCAAAGCCATGACCTAGGATCTGGCTCCAGTGGCTGCCACCATCGTGGCTCACATAAAGACCGCTTCCCGGACCGTCGGAGGGCGGATAGACATTCCATGGCGGCCGCCGTGTCTGCCACAGCGCGGCATAGATTGTGTCGGGATCACCTGGCTTGAAGGCAAGATCAATGGCGCCGGTATTGGCATTTTTATAAAGCACCTTGGTCCAGTGACGGCCACCATCGACGCTGCGGAACACTCCACGCTCAGGGTTCGCCCCGTAAGGATCACCTAAAGCTGCGACAAAGACGATGTTGGGATTGGCAGGATCAACCAGGATACGGCCAATTGAGATGGTCTTTCCAAGGCCGATAAAGTGCCAATGAGCGCCGGCGTCGGTCGACTTGTAGACTCCGTCTCCAAGGGCGATGTCCGAACGCATATCGGCCTCACCGGTGCCGACATAGACAACATTTGGCGCCGACGGTGCCACCGCTATGGCGCCGATCGAACCTACGGGTTCCGAATCGAAGATCGGCTTCCAGGTGCGTCCGGCATCATCCGTTTTCCATACTCCGCCATCAACTGCGCCGAAGTAAAAGTGTCGGGAGTCGCCTGCTATACCGGTCACAGCAAGCACCCGCCCGCCACGAAATGGGCCCACCAGGCGCCAGTGCAGTGCCTGATAGTCCCCGGCCGGTACAGCAGCATTGGTCCGGGTGGCAAACAGGCACAGGGCGGCGAAGGCAAGGCTTCGAAGTGTCACGGCAGGTCTCCCTCAGCTCATATGAGGCAGCCAGATTTGTCTGGGCGAGGCAATACACGTCAGCGCGACCGTACGCATTTTACCGGCGTGGCGCGGCTTCTGAGCGTAGGGGCGAGGGGCCACTTTGGGCAGAACTCTCCTTTCCTTTGCCGAAGGCCCCCCTTCCATCGGGCCTTGGTGCGCCTCGCCCATGGGCGGGCAAGTCCGAGGTCGGCGGTGGCGCTGTCACCTTGTGCGCAGCGCTACCAGGACCCAGCGCAGGAACATTTTCGTTCGGTCTGGCGGCTGCGCCGTGGCGTTGACGAGAAATTTCTGGCAGAGATCGCCAATACGGGACGAACAGTGATGGAGCTGTCCGGCCAAGGGTGACGTATGCGAAGGGCGAAGGAGCACGCCGCGTGCCTGTCACGTCAGGGACGCGCTGCTCTCGATGCGGCACTGACCATGCAAGAGATTAAGGGGTAGCTGAACACGATGCATGTCCTTCTTCATCATGGCGCCGCCGCTGGCGCATCACACTGCAAGGGAATCGACACTGGCTTCATGTCGCTGTCTCCCTGGAAGATCGCACTTCTTGGTGTGGTACAAGGCATAACGGAATTACTGCCAATTTCCTCGACGGCCCATTTGCGCGCCGTGCCGGCGTTTCTGGGTTGGCCAGATCCTGGTTCGGCATTTTCTGCGGCGATGCAGCTTGCGGCCCTGGCGGCTGTCATTTCCTATTTCTGGACGGACGTCTCAGGAACGACAGTCGGGGCCTGGCGTGCGCTGCGGACGCGTCGCTGGCACGAACCCGAGTTTCGGCTCACTTTGGTGGTGATCGTTGCAACCATCCCCATCGTCATTGCCGGAGCTTCCCTGTCCAAAATTCTCAATTCCTGTCACTCACCGTTGCGTACCCCCATGGTAATCGGCATTTCGAGCCTCGTCATGGCTCTGCTTCTGGCACTGACCGAGCGCATGGCCTCCCATCGTAGAACCGGAGACCACATAACTTTCCGCGATGGCATACTGATTGGTGTGGCCCAGGTAGGCGCGCTCATTCCCGGCGTTTCTCGGTCAGGTGCAACGCTGACGGCGGCGCTCGGACTTGGATTTGAACGCGCGCAAGCAGCCCGCGTATCGTTTCTTTTGGGCGTACCTGCGATTGCCGCCGCGGGCCTGCACGAAATCTATGAACTGGCCAAGTATCACCTGCCCACTCAGGGCTGGTACTTGCTTGCGATCGGACTTGTCGTGTCCAGCCTCGCTTCGTTCGTCGCGATCTGGGGATTGATGCGATTTCTCGAACGCTTTTCGACTTGGCCTTTTGTCTACTATCGCATGGCACTCGGCGTTCTTTTGATCGCTGGCTCCATCTATGGCTGGTTTTAGATCTGGTCCGCACTTGCCCTTGACCACCTGTCCGTGTTGGACGAGCGCTCTGCCCTTTGGGGCGGACCGCTGGGGCGACAGGGCGACAGATCAGGACTGATTGGCAATGCGTAGCTTCTTTTTGCCGTAGAACCCTTGCAGCAGATAGACATTATAGCGGTCTACCACATGTCCGGCGCGCAGGCGGACCAGGCGCTTTATTAAGCGGATGGAATGAAATTCCCTTGCCAGCAACTTGCTGCGATCACGACGCGTCTCCGTGACGTAGATCATTGGTTGCTGCAGCACTGATACTGACGCAAAAGGAACTGCGAGCCAGCGCTGCGACTGGTTCAACTGGGTGACTGGTGCGTGGCTGGGGTTGTAGAATGAAAGCCAGCCGGTAAGGGCATAGCTTGTCGCCGCAAAGGCGTCTGCGCCTTCACGCGTCCGCAATTCTGCCAATTCTTCGGCGACGGTGGGAAATCCACTTGCCAGCAGGTGCGCGGTAGGATCAGGAACCGGTAAGACGGCGAATAGCGCCTGAATATAGCTCACCGCAAGGATCAGCGCCGCGGCCCACATCGCCCAACGCTTGCAAAACCGCTCGAGCGCACCGCCAGCGCTTTTCCATTCCCTGGCGGCGGCAAGCGCAAGCGTAGGATAAAGAAAGCAAGGCCAATTTCCTTCCACGCGCGCTTGCAGCGCGTGAAAGCTGAAAAAGGCAACCGTGGGAAGACTTATAGCCAACAGTAGTCCTCGCGCACGTCCAAGACCAAAAACAGCCAGCACCAAGATGAGCGGTGTTGCGAGAGCCAGTTGAGCGGCAACAAAGCCGAGAATGTGTTTGGGTTCAAAATGGTCGTTGGCCGCTTTACCGAACTGAAACGCAAAGGAAATCCACCCATGCTGCGCGTTCCACCACAGATCCGGGCCAAATATGAGAACGGCGAGAAGAAAGCCGACATAAGGCATGGGCGAGCGCAACCAGCGCCGGGCATGGGGGCACAGCACCATGTAGACATATGCCCCGGCAGCAAGAAACAGCGCCGTATATTTGGATAGAAGTGCGAGACCCCCGGCGATTCCCGCAGCGATCCACCAATGCCCATCGGTACGGGTTTCCAGCCGG
>JAKAVI010000204.1 GCA_021817355.1 Pseudomonadota bacterium
GCCCCGCTGGCCTCGCTCGCGACGCTCAAAGGAGTGCCACGGCGCCTGTTGTCGGCGCATGGCGGGCTGTCCATGCCGGTGTGGGCTCTGCCGCACTGGCTGCCGTTCTCGTTACGCTTTCTTGCCTCGGCACGGCCACAACGCCAGGCTGCGGGCAAGAGCGCCCTGCGTGATCTGCTGGCCCTCGCGATGCCGGCCTGGGAGCGCTATGCGGCGGTGCTGAAGCAGCCCGGACTGTTACGTGCAGATGGGCATTTCATCGTCTGGAGCGATCCTGCTGCGGCTGCCCGCGGGCGTCGTAACTGGCTCGAGGCGGATTGTGGCACGGCCTATTTCCGTGAAGCCACGAGCGAGGAATACTCCCAGCTGCGTAGTCTGACGGTGAAGCCGCTGGCCGGTGCCATCAGGTGCGTAGGCAGCGGACAGATCGCAGATATGGATCTCTTTGCCAGCGCGGCCCGCGCCGGGTTTGTCGCTGCCGGAGGCGTGACCATCCGCGCCCGCGCCGTGCGTCTGGCGCGCGCTGCAGGTCGTGTCCGGGTCGAACTGGCCAGTGGACGGCATCTTGATGCGGATCAGGTCATCGTGGCTGCCGGCGTGGCGTCACGGCCACTGCTGGAGAGCCTCGGCCATCGTGTTCCGATGATTGCCGAGCGCGGCTACCATGTGCAGTTTGGTGCCGAACACTGGCCCCGGGCCCTGCCACCCGTCGTGTTCGAAGAGGACGCAACCATTGTCACGCGTTTCCAGGATGTAGTGCGGGCTTCGAGCTATCTGGAATTCAACACGCCGTGGGCACCGGCAGATCCGCGCAAGTGGGACATCATTGAGGGGGTGACCCGGGAGTGGGGTCTGCCCGTGGCGCCGCGGCTCAGTACCTGGATGGGGTCGCGTCCAACTCTTCCGGACTATCTTCCGGCGATTGGCAAAAGCCGGATGGCGGACAATCTCTACTACGCCTTTGGTCACCAGCATCTGGGACTGACCCTCGCGCCGATCACCGGTGAGCTGATGACAGATCTGATCCGCGGCAGAGCCGGCCAGATGAGCTCTCAGTCCTTCGACCTCGAGCGCTTTGCCTGAGCCTAATGGAACCGCTGCATGCCCAGGTTCCAAACCGGTCGTTAGGTGGAGCAATTTTATCCGTGTACGAATAAATATTGTCCGGTTGTTCCGGCGTCTTGTGGCTGTCGGCGCGGGCCTGCGCCAACCCGTCGGGCGGTGTGGTAGCGTCGGCGAAATCTGGACAGATTGCGCGCAAAGGGTGTATGGCCGGGTGCGCAGCTGAACCAGGCTCAAGCCAGTTGAAAATCAATCTCTACCGCAATGATTTGCCGGACGGGCTCAAGCTCGGTCCGGTTGTCGCGATCGATACCGAAACTCTGGGACTTAATCCGCACCGTGACCGGTTGTGCCTGGCTCAGCTCTCTGGTGGTGATGGCGTCTGTCACGCCGTGCAGTTCGCCCGCGGTGCTTATGAGGCGCCCAATCTTAAACGGCTGCTGGCGGATCCGGGCACGCTGAAACTGTTCCACTATGCCCGCTTCGATGTTGCCGTATTCCGCCAATATCTCGGCGTCCTGACCACCCCCGTCTACTGCACCAAGGTCGCGTCCAAACTTGTGCGCACCTATACCGACCGGCATGGCCTTAAGGATCTCGTCAAGGAGTTGCTGAACGTCGACCTCTCCAAGGAGCAGCAGAGCTCGGACTGGGCGGCCGAGGTGCTCAGCGAGCGCCAGCTTGCCTACGCCGCCAATGATGTTGCGTACCTGCATCGGCTGAAGGACGCGCTGGACGGAATGCTGGCCCGTGAGGGGCGCAGCGAGCTGGCGGCTGCCTGCTTCGGCTTTTTGCCCGCGCGCGCTCTGCTCGATCTGGCTGGCTGGGCCGAAACCGACATCTTCGCCCATTAGCCCGGGCAAAAAACTGTCGCAGCTTTTAGCCGCCGGGGCCGGGCGCCTTGATCCCGCCTCACGCACAGGTCATAGTGCGCGCGCTGGCATGGAATTCGCTTGATCGAAATATATTAGCGATAACAAATGTTTAGCATGGGCCGTGGGTCGAATCTGGACCTGGTGCAAGGGCGGCCGGAAAAAGATTGGCCAAGGGTCAACAGGACCAACAGGGGTCGTCCCATGCACGTTGAAAAAGTCCAGGATGAGCGTGAGGGACAACTGCAGTCCCGCGACCTGACGGCGGCGCGGCGGGTGTTCGACTATGCGCGCGATGCGATCGGTGCGCTCTCCGCGGCGATCGATGGTGACTTTACCCGGGCGGTTGAGACCATTTTGGCCATCCGGGGGCGGGTGAGTGTCTCGGGCATGGGCAAGTCCGGGCTGATCGGCCGCAAGATCGCCGCGACCCTTGCCTCAACCGGAACCCCCGCACAGTTCATCCATCCAGGCGAAGCCAGCCATGGCGATCTGGGTGCCGTCACCCGCCAGGACGCCCTCCTGATGCTGTCCTACCGGGGCGAAACTGCCGAGCTGACGGATCTCATCACCTACGCCAAACGCTTTTCCATTCCGCTGATCGGCATGGCCTCCAATCCGGAGTCGGCGCTGCTGCGGGCGGCCGATGTCGCCCTCCTCATTCCCAAGGCGCCGGAAGCCTGCCCCAATGGCCTGGCGCCAACAACCTCCACCACGCTGATGCTGGTTCTGGGCGATGCGCTTGCGGTGGCGCTCATGGAGCGCAAGAGCTTTTCCGCCGATCAGTACCGCAACTTTCACCCCGGTGGCTCGCTTGGCCGGATGCTGATCCGGGTTTCTGACCTAATGCGGACCAAGGACCTGCCACTGGTCGGCGAAAATACGCCGATGCCTGATGTGCTGGTCGAGCTGCAGAAGGGTACGCTGGGCTGCGTGATCGTGACTGGTCAGGGCGGTGGCGTGGTCGGGATCATCACCCACGGTGATATTGGCCGGAATATTTCTGCCGATTTCCTGAGCCGGCGTGCCGGCGAGGTGATGACGCGCGAACCGAAGACGGCGCGGCCCGAGCAGTTGGCAGCGGAAGCGCTGGCACTGATGAACGAACGCCAGATCACCCAGCTTCTTGTCGTTGATCCGGCGGATGCAGCACGCAAACCCCTCGGCATTCTGCACATTCATGAATGTCTGCGGGCAGGGCTGCAGTGATGAGCGGAGCCGGGGACGACAGGTTCAAGCAGCAATGGCCGCCCAACGGTCTGCGTGGGCGCACTGCCCTGCAGACCGGTGATCCGCAGCGCTACAGCCAGTTTGTGGCGATCATGAAGCGCGTATTGCTGCTCCTCGGGCTCGCCATCATCGTGGCGGTGGGAGCTTACTCGCTCCAGCCGCGACAGAGCAATCGTGTCGCCATGAACTTCGCCCGCCTGACCAAGATTGCCAACGATCTGGCGATGATCAAGCCCCGTCTGCATGGCACGGATGCGCGCGGCGACCGCTTTCTGATCACCGCCGATCGCGCGGTCCAGACCGGTCCCTCGGCCCACAAGGCCCGCCTTTACAATGTGCAGGCTGATATCACCCTGCACAAGAACCTTTGGATTAGCGCCTCGGCAAGGATGGGCTACCTCGACGTCGACCGCCATCAGCTGCGCCTGGTCGGGGCGCTTTCGGTCTATGCCAGTAACGGTTACGAGCTGCACACCGCGGACGCGAACGTCAATCTCGCCAGCGGAGAAGTGTCCGGCAACAGCCCGATCACCGGTCAGGGTCCGGACGGGACGCTGAGCGCGCAGCGCTTCGAAATCGACCGTGCGCACAAGACCATCCACCTCATTGGTAATGTTCACATGCAATTCTTTCTTCATGGAGCCAAAGCGTGACCTCGTTTCGGTGGGCGATGCTCGCGATGCTGAGTATCGTGGCGAGTAGTGGCGGCGCAAAAGCGCAGGGACTGAACCTCGGCAGCCATGCCTCCAATGCGCCTATTGCGGTGTCGGCTGACCGGTTCAGCGGTGATCTCAACACCAAAGCCGGGGCATATCAGGGCAACGTCATTGTCAGTCAGGGAAACTTCAAACTTCACGCCGATCGCGTCGACGTCAAAACCCAGAAAGGGGCGATCAACGACATCGTTGCGACCGGCCACGTCCTCTTTGACGCGCCGAACGGCCAGGCGCAGGGACAGAAGGGCATCTATCAGGTCAACCTGCGCAAGATCACACTGAGCGGGAATGTCGTACTGACCCGCCAGAAGAACGTCATGCGCGGCACGCAACTCGTTATCAATCTTGAGACCGGTCTGGCGCAGTTGACAGCCCAGGGGATGCCGGGTGGGCGTGTCGAGGGGTTGTTTGTCCCGCCGGCGCGCCATCCGCCGCAAAAAAAGCCAGTGGAAAAGCCAAAATAGGGTTTACGCTTCCTTAAAAGAGAAACAGGCACAATTCTTGCCATGAGAGACGCTTCCAACGCCTTCGCAGCCAGTTCGTCATCGTCCAGCCGGCCACGGCTGGTGGAAGGCGGGCAGGGGCTCATTGTGCGTAATA
>JAKAVI010000438.1 GCA_021817355.1 Pseudomonadota bacterium
CCGATCTCCATGGCCATACCGGCACCTTTGCCGTACGCATTGGCTACCAGGAACCTCTGGCCCATCGTATGCAGGCGGGCGCGGATATGCTCCTGGCTCCGGCCCGCTTTGAGCCCTGTGGCCTGACCCAGATCTACGCCCTGCGCTATGGCACGGTTCCGGTGGTACGGGCGACGGGCGGCCTGGCCGACACGGTGGTTGATACGAGCCGAGCCTCCATCAGCGATGGCAGCGCAACCGGTTTTGTCTTCGCCGAACCCTCGGTTGCAGGCCTGAGGGAAGCTATTCTGCGCGCCGTCGCAATCTATCGCGAACCACTGGCCTGGCGCCGTCTGCAACTGAACGACATGAAGCAGGACTTCAGCTGGCAACGCAGCGCCAACACCTATCTTTCCCTCTATCAGTCCCTCACCGCGCCTGCCCGCGAGGCGGCCAGCGAGGCGTCTGTCGCTGGCAACCCCAAGAGCGAACTGGCCATCGAACAGGCCCTGGCCTGATCAGGACAGCCCGTCGCAGCTGGAAAATGGCCGGAACCCCGCTTCCGTGAGCACCCCGTCGAGGGGCTCATCGAAGCCTTCGCTGGTAATGGCATCGACCTCCTGGCCGGCAAAGGCCACACCGACGGCACAGATGCGTCCGCCCCGACGCAGCGCCTGAAGTGTCCGGTCGTAAAATCCGCCGCCATAGCCGACGCGGTGACCCTTCGCATCGAAGGCGAGCAGCGGCACCAGAACGAGCGCCGGACGCAGGCCTGGAGAACGAGCCTCCGGCTCATAAATACCATGGGGGCCACGTCGCAGCGGCCAACCCTCCTCGTGACGATGAAACGCCAGCGGCGCCATGGCCCCACACATGCGCGGCAGGCCGATGGGATGACCGGTTTGGCGCAACCGCATCAGCAGGGGAGCCGGATCGGCTTCGCCAGGAAGCGCGCAGTAGCCGCCAACGGCAGCGCCAGAGGATAATGGCAGCGCACCGACATGCGCTGCCAGCAGCCGGGCATGATCTGGGAGCGCGGCCGCAAGCCTGGCCCGCCGCTTTCGCATCAGGGCACGCAGGACTTGCTTGGCATGACAGGCATCAACCATGTGACCGGGACCGCAGCCGCCGTTGGAATTTGGATCCTCACGGGCCTGCAAGTGCAGGTGGGCGCCATATGCCCAAGACCACGATCCTGGGCAGGGACAGCTCCCGGTGAGTACCATTAAGGCCCCTGGGCATCGCATACCTGACGCACGGAACAGTACCCGGCCAACCCTGACCTTAAGGCTATGGTCCCGCCTCTACAAGGTGCGCGAGTAGGGCTTCAGCACGACCGACCGCCTGTTCCAGGGCCTGCGCCGCAAGTCTCTCCGCCTCACCCCGCGCACCACTGTCCGCCAAAGGCTGAGGAGAGGGCGTTTTGGGCTCCAGGCTCAGTGCGGCCTGCCGGTTACGGGCTTCGATGAGCTCATCGGCCATCAGCAGCGCGGCCATTAGCAGCAGGCGCTGATCTCCAACCTGCCCCACCGTCTCCTGCACCTCGCGCGCTTTGGCGTCCACCAGGGCTCCGAGTTCGCGTAAATGCTCTTCTTCGCCATCGTCGCAGGCGATGGTGTAAGCCCGGCCGCTGATCATGACATTGACAAGCGCCATTCAAGATTTTCCCAGTGCGCTGCGGATTTCTGCAATTGCGCCATCGAGACGCTGTTCGACTTCTTCGGTAATGCCCGCGAGCTGCCGACCTTCTAATTCGAGTTCCTGCACCCGCGCGATCAGGGCCTCTCGTTCCTGGCGCAGGCGGGTAATCTCGGCAGCATCGCGCTCGGCGCGCGCCCGTTGTCCGGCCAATGACAGGGCAACCTCTTCAAGGCGCGTCATCGCCTCGGCAAAGCGGGCTTGTGCGGCTTCAAGCCTGGTCATTCGCGCAATCTCCCTCGCGGGCGCTGCGCGGCGCGCGCAAATCACCCCGCAAACGACGGTCACCTTAGGCACGGGGCCAAGCCAAGGTCAACGCCGTCCGCCGCAGCGAGCATCGGCACTTTTGGGCCTTTTGGCCTTATTTTAGCTTCCGTGCGGGCACGGTTTGGATGCCACTCTTGACGGGTGGCACTTGCTCTCTTAAGGCCGGACGGACGATCTCAGTCCCACACAGAAAGACACTGGCGATGAGCACCACCGGGCCCGCGTCCTCCGTAGCCACAGCGGCGGAGACCCTTGCGCCAGGGCAGACCCGTCGCCTGGCCAATGCCATACGTGCCCTCGCCATGGACGCAGTGCAAGCCGCCAATAGTGGTCACCCTGGCATGCCGATGGGCATGGCCGATGTGGCAACGGTCCTGTTTTCCCGCTTCCTCAAATTTGATCCCAAGGATCCGGCGTGGCCCGATCGCGACCGTTTTGTCCTGTCAGCCGGCCACGGTTCGATGCTGCTCTATGGACTGCTCTATCTCACCGGCTATGCCCGCCCCACCATCGAGGACATCAAGCACTTCCGCCAGTTTGGCAGTCCCTGCGCCGGTCATCCCGAATATGGTCATCTGGCCGGGGTCGAGACCACCACCGGCCCGCTCGGGCAGGGCATCGCCACCGCGGTCGGCATGGCCCTGGCCGAACGCATGCTGAACGCCCGCTATGGCGATGACCTCGTCGATCATCGGACCTATGTTTTTGCTGGCGACGGCGATCTCATGGAAGGCGTCAGCCATGAAGCCTGCAGCCTCGCGGGCCATCTGAAGCTCCATCGCCTGATTGTGCTCTACGACGACAATCATATTTCCATCGATGGTGCCACCAGTCTCGCCGATTCCACCAATACCCTCGAGCGCTTTGACGCGATGGGGTGGAAGACGATGTCCTGCGACGGCATGAACGGGGCCGAGATAGATGCAGCGCTCGAGGTGGCCCAAAACAGCGATCGCCCGGTCCTCATCGCCTGCCGCACCACCATTGGTTACGGGCTGCCCACAAAGGCGGGCACCAGCAAGGCCCATGGCGAAGCGCCCGGGGTGAGCGAGGTCGAAGGTGCGCGCAGAAACCTCAATTGGCCCTCCCCGGCATTTGTGGTTCCCGAGGACATCTTGTCGGAATGGCGCCGCCTTGGCGGGCGCGGGGCCAGAGCGCACGGTGCCTGGACGGAGCGGCTGGCCAAGTCGGCCAAACGCGCCAGCTTTGAGGCTGCCATCAGGACCGAGATAGGCCCTGAGGTCGTCACCGCCCTTGCCGCCTACAAGCAGAAGCTGATTGCCGAGAAGCCCAAGCTTGCGACCCGCAAATCGTCGGAGACGGTGCTTGAAGTCATCAATGCGGCAAGTGAACTGACGCTTGGCGGCTCGGCTGACCTCACCGGCTCCAACAATACCCTGACGAAAGGGCTGGCAAGCATTGGCCCACAGAGCTATGGCGGGCGCTACGTCCACTATGGCATCCGTGAGCACGGCATGGCGGCCGCCATGAACGGCATCGCCCTGCACGGTGGTTTTATCCCCTATGGCGGCACGTTTCTCGTGTTTTCCGACTATGCCCGCCCGTCGATCCGTTTGGCGGCACTCATGCAATGCCATGTGGTCTACGTGATGACCCATGATTCCATCGGTCTTGGCGAAGATGGCCCGACCCACCAGCCGATCGAGCAGCTGGCGGCGTTGCGGGCAATCCCCGGACTTTGCGTGTTTCGCCCAGCCGATGCCGTGGAAGTAGCCGAGTGCTGGGAACTGGCTTTGACGCGTAAGGCACCGGCGCTGCTGTCGCTGACCCGCCAGAACCTTTCCGCGCTGCGGCTGACGGCCGCCGCCGACAATCTCTGCGCGCGCGGCGGTTACGAGATCGCGGCCGCTGAGGGCAAAGCCAAGGTCACGCTGATGGCAAGTGGTTCGGAGGTCGAGATCGCTGTCGCCGCGCAGGCATTGCTGAAGGAAAAGGGCATACCAGCCCGGGTCGTGTCGATGCCCTGTTTTGAACTGTTCGCCGACCAGGACGCCGATTATCGCGCCGGCGTTCTTGGGAGCGTTCCGCGCGTGGCGGTGGAAGCTGCCGTGCGCATGAGCTGGGACCGCTATCTGGGTCCTTCAGACCGGTTCATCGGGCTCGACCATTTTGGTGCCAGCGCACCTTATCTCGAGCTCTACCAGCATTTTGGGCTCACGGCACAAAACGTGGCAGCCGCGGCCACAGAGATTTGTCAGCAGGGGCGCTGAGATCGATCAATAAAGCCGGACCGGCCCGCCCCTAGTTTGTGCCACCTCATTCAGGCTCCGGCGTGGCCGGACAGATCGGAGAGAATTAAGATGAGCATTCGTGTCGCTATCAACGGATTTGGTCGCATCGGCCGCAATATTCTGCGCGCCATTATCGAATCGAAGCGCGAAGACATCGTCGTCGTCGCCGTCAATGATCTGGGGCCCGTCGACACCAATGCCCACCTGCTGCGCTATGACAGCGTACATGGCCGCTTTCCGGGACGGGTCGAGGTCAACGGCGAGGTCATGACCGTCGACGGGCACAAGATACGGGTCACAGCCATCAAAAATCCGGCCGAATTGCCACATCGCGAACTTGGCGTCGACATCGCACTGGAATGCACGGGAATTTTCACGGCGCGAGACAAAGCCAAGACGCATCTTGAAGCCGGAGCCAAGCGCGTATTGGTGTCCGCACCCTCCGATGGCGCTGATGCCACTATCGTTTATGGCGTCAATCATCACATCCTGACGAGGGATCACATCGTTGTCTCAAACGGCTCGTGCACGACCAATTGCCTGGCGCCTGTGGCCAAGGTGCTGCATGAAACCATTGGCATCGAAAAAGGTATGATGACAACGGTTCACTCCTACACCAATGACCAGAACATTCTCGACCAGCTGCACAAGGATTTGCAGCGGGCCCGCGCCGCAGCGATGTCGATGATTCCGAGCTCGACCGGCGCTGCCAAGGCGATCGGGCTCGTTCTTCCGGAGCTGAAGGGCAAGCTCGACGGCGTCTCGATCCGCGTCCCCACACCCAACGTGTCGCTGGTCGACCTCAAGGTCATCACCCGTCGCTCGACTACGGTGCAGGAAGTCAACGAGGCCATGAAAAAAGCTGCCGCGGGGCCGCTCAAGGGTGTGCTCGAGATCGTTGATGCGCCACTTGTCAGCCACGACTTCAACCACGATCCAGCCTCCTCGGCCTTTGTCCTGGCCGAGACCAAGGTGATGGACGGCAATCTTGTGGCGGTGATGAGCTGGTATGACAATGAATGGGGCTTTTCCAATCGGATGGCTGACACCGCAGTGGCCATGGGCAAGCTGGTCTGAAGGAGGAGCCGATGCGCAGCCGCTTCGCTACCTTGGATGATCTTGAGGTCCGCTCCAAGCGCGTCCTGGTCAGAGCCGACCTCAATGTGCCGATGCGTGATGGCAAGATCACGGACAGTTCGCGCATCGAGCGGCAAGCCCCCACCATTCGCGAACTGGCGCAGAAGGGAGCACGGGTGATTGTGCTTTCGCATTTCGATCGTCCCAAGGGCAAGCGCGTCGCCAGCATGTCGCTGGCGCCGATAGCTCCGGCGTTGGCGCAGGCAATATGCCGGCCAGTGGCGTTCGCTGATGACTGCATCGGCGACACCGCGAAGCGAGCCGTCAGCGCCCTTCACGATGGCGAGGTACTGCTGCTCGAGAACACCCGTTTTCATGGCGGTGAAGAAAGTAATACCCCGGCCTTTCGTGATGAACTGGCCGCACTGGGTGACCTTTATGTCAATGACGCGTTTTCGGCCGCCCATCGCGCCCATGCCTCAACCGAAGGTCTCGCCCATGTGCTGCCGTCAGCTGCCGGGCGGGCGATGCAGGCAGAACTTGACCATCTGGGCCAGGCGCTCGAGAACCCCAAGCATCCGGTGATCGCGGTGGTCGGCGGCGCCAAGGTATCGACCAAGATTGCCGTCATCGAGCATCTGATGGACAAGGTCGATGTTCTGGTCATTGGCGGTGCCATGGCCAATACTTTTCTGGCCGCCGAAGATATCAATGTTGGCCGCTCGCTTTACGAGCCCGATCAGCTCAAGACCGCACAGAGCATCGTCGGGCTGGCAACCACCATCGGCACGGTTCTGATCTTGCCCACGGACGTTGTCGTGGCAAAGGAATTCAAGGCCAACGCGCCTTACCGCACCTGCAAGGCCCGCGAGGTCGCCACCGACGAAATGATCCTGGATATCGGTCCGGCGACCATTGCCGAATTCGAACGGCGCCTGCACACCGCAAATACTCTGGTGTGGAACGGTCCGCTGGGTGCCTTTGAAACCATTCCCTTTGATGCGGGAACCGTTCATGCTGCCCGCCTGGTTGCAGCCCGTACGCGCTCTGGCGCCCTGCTGTCGGTGGCCGGCGGTGGGGATACGGTCTCTGCGCTCAATCATGCCGGTGTCGGCGATCAATTTACCTACGTCTCGACCGCAGGCGGGGCGTTCCTGGAGTGGCTGGAGGGCCGCGAACTGCCGGGGGTGGCAGCGCTGGCGGTCAACAAGGGAAAGATACGATGAACAGTGCAGAGCTGAACCGCATCGCCACGGCGATGGTGGCACGCGGCAAGGGAATTCTCGCTGCCGATGAATCCACGGGTACGATCGAAAAACGCTTCAATGCCATCGGCGTTGCCAATACGGAGGACAACCGCCGCGACTACCGCGAACTTCTGTTCCGTTCCGAAGCGGCCATGCGGCAATATATTTCAGGGGTTATCCTGTTCGACGAGACCCTTCGCCAAAAGGCCAAGGATGGGACGAGGCTCGTGGAACTGATCGAACGTGCCGGCTCCATTCCCGGCATCAAGGTTGATGCGGGCGCCAAGCCGCTCGCGCTATGCCCGGGCGAAACCGTGACCGAGGGCCTTGATGGTCTGGGCTCGCGGCTGATCGAGTATCGCAAGCTGGGTGCACGTTTTGCCAAATGGCGCGCCGTCATCGACATCGCCGCGGGGATCCCGAGCGCAACAGCCGTCCGTGCCAATGCGCACGCGCTGGCCCGCTATGCGGCGCTCTGCCAGGAGCACGACATCGTGCCCATCGTCGAGCCGGAAGTCCTGATGGATGGCGATCATGATATTGCCCGCTGCGCCGAGGTCACCGAGTTCGTGCTCAAGCACACCTTCCAGGAGCTTTACGCTCACCGCGTCATGCTCGAAGCCATGGTGCTCAAGCCCAACATGGTGGTCTCCGGCAAGAAATCCGCCAAACAGGGCAGTACAGAGGAGGTGGCGGAACGGACCCTTACGGTTCTAAAGCGCTGTGTGCCGGCGGCTGTCCCCGGGATCGCGTTCCTGTCCGGTGGTCAGACCGACCAGGAAGCGACGGCGCACCTCAATGCGATGGCCGCCCGCAGCACCCTGCCATGGGCCCTTACCTTTTCCTATGGCCGCGCCTTGCAGGCTGCCCCGCAAAAGGCGTGGGCGGGCAAGTCCGACAACGCCGCACGCACCCAGGCGGCCTTTGCCCACCGGGCCCGGATGAACGGCCTGGCGAGCAAGGGCGAATGGAAGGCTGAACTGGAAAAAGAGGCTGCTTGAGCAACTGCCGGCTTTATCTCATCACACCACCGGCGCTTGAGCCCAGGGCCTTTGGCGAAACACTCAAAGCCGCGCTCGACGCCGGTGATGTCGCGTGCCTGCAGTTGCGGCTCAAGGACGTGACTGATGACGAGATCCGCCGCAGCTGCGCGCAGCTGATGCCGATCGCTCAGGCCCGCGATGTGGCGTTTGTTCTCAATGACCGTCCTGACCTCGCCGGCGAAATGGGCTGCGACGGCGTCCATATTGGCCAGAGCGACATGCGCTATGAGGACGCGCGCAGGCTGGTGGGGCCAGATCGCATCGTCGGGGTGACCTGCCACAATTCCCGCCACCTGGCGATGGAGGCCGGCGAAGCCGGAGCCGACTATGTGGCTTTTGGCGCATTCTTTCCGACCACCACCAAGGCGGTGCAATTTTATGCCGAGACCGAGCTGCTCAACTGGTGGTCCGACCTGATGGAGATCCCCTGCGTCGCCATCGGTGGCATCACGCTGGTCAATTGCGAGACGCTGATCCGCGCGGGCGCAGATTTCCTTGCGGTCGCAAGCGCGGTGTGGGAGCACGCAGAAGGACCTCCCGCGGCGGTCAGGGCGTTTAATGCCCGCTTTGGCCAGCTCTGACGGCGCCCAGGCCGCGCCCGGGCAGCTTTTCCGGCCAGGCCTGGCGCGCTCGCGCTTTTCCAGCCCGGAGCCGGCAGCGGTTTACTTCGGCGCATCGCCCCCGCTATAAGCCAGCGCGCTCTTTGCCCCTCCAACCCTTTGTCTCGCCCCCCAAGGAGGGCTCGTGTGTTATGGCCAAGATCTCAGGTAATGAAATCCGACCCGGTACCATGATCGAATTCGAAGGCGGTTTGTGGCTTGCGGTCAAGACGCAGAAGGTCAAGCCGGGCAAAGGGGGCGCCTACAACCAGGTCGAACTCAAGAGCATCACCACCGGTACCAAATTGAACCAGCGCTTCCGCTCCGATGAGACCGTGGAAGAGGTCTGGCTGGAAAAGCGTGACTTTCAGTTCCTTTACGCAGCCGGTGACATGCTCACCTTCATGGACATGGAAAGCTATGATCAGTTCGAGCTTTCTGCCGATTTCGTCGGCGATCAGGCGCGCTTCCTTCAGGATGGCATGAAGACGCTGGTGACGATGCACGAAGGCAAACCCCTCGGCATCCAGCTGCCCCTGCAGGTCACGCTGAGCGTCGCTGAGGCCGATCCGGTCCTCAAGGGCGGAACGGCGGCGCCATCCTACAAAGGCGCAGTACTCGAAAACGGGCTCAAGATCCAGGTTCCACCCTTCATTGAAGCTGGCGAGAAGATCATCGTGTCGACCGAGGATGGATCTTACGTGCGCCGCGCAGAGTAGATGACGTTCATGCCCTACCTTTCTGCCGCACTCAACGTCATGACCGCTGCCGCGCGCAAGGCCGGCCGCCGCCTGATCCGTGATTTTGGTGAAGTCGAAAATCTGCAGATCTCGCTCAAGGGACCAGGGGATTTCGTCAGCGTTGCCGACCAGCGTACCGAGCGCATCTTGCTTGAGGAATTGCAGAAAGCCCGCCCGGGCTATGGTTTTTTGCTGGAAGAATCGGGCCTGATCGAAGGCCCTGACAAGACCCATCGTTTCATCATCGATCCCCTCGATGGCACGACCAATTTTCTGCATGGCATTCCTCACTTTGCCATCTCGATGGCACTGGAACGCGAGGGGCAGCTGGTCTCGGCGGTCGTCTTTAATCCGATTACCGACGAGATGTTCGTCGCTGAGAAGGGCAGCGGTGCCTATCTCAATGACAAGCGTCTGCGTGTGGCCGCACGCAAGCACATGAACGAGGCCTTGTTCGCAACCGGCATTCCGTTCGTGGGACGGGGCGATCACTTTGCCTATCTGCAGGAGCTTTCGGCGGTGATGGGAATTACCCCCGGAGTGCGCCGTTTCGGCTCGGCCGCGCTCGACTTGGCCTGGGTCGCAGCCGGTCGCTACGACGGCTTCTGGGAACACGGTCTGAAGGCCTGGGATGTGGCAGCCGGAATTCTGCTCGTGCGCGAGGCCCACGGGATGGTTACGGACCTCAGCGGAGGCAGCACCATGCTCGACAGCGGCGATATTCTGGCCAGCAATGAGAACCTGCATCCCCAGATGCTGCACCTGCTCAAGAGTGCTGGCAGAGGGGCGCGGCCACCGTCTCACGGTTGAGCCCTGCGCGCGCAGCGCCTAAAGTGTGGCTTCGCAGACGCGTCAGGCTGGGCTCATGACCGAGATATCCTTTCGCCGGCTTGCCCGGACAAGCTTCATTGTTGCCGTGGCGGCGGCAGCCTTCAGCTGGAAAGCGGCGGCCATCGCGCAGGTTCAGATGTATCCCGGTGATGATGTCACCGTGAACCCCTGGGCGGTACCTAATCCGGCTTCCGAGAGCAATCTGCCCCCGGTGCACCTGCATCCACCACACCCGGTCAAGCCTGTGCGCCGCCGGAGCAGACACGCCCGACCCTACCTCAAGACGAGGGTGGTGAAGCGCCATCGGCCAAAGCCCGAAATCACCCCTGCCCGCCCTGTGGCCGCCAAAGCGGCCCCGACTTCGGTGCATGCCCGCCGGCACACGAGGAGCCCTGTGCGGCCCAACGCCACCCCTATCCCCTTCTCTTTTGGCACGACGGCTGTGCCTGCCGCCGCGCCCACCCCTGCCACGCCACCAGCGAGCCACACGGGCGCCACCGCTGCGACGCCCCACATCACCGTGCCAAAGGGCCTCTCCAAGCAGGCGTCGGTGCTGTTCAACCGCAACTCCTTCGCATTGTCGGATAACACCACAGCAACCCTGAATGATCTGGCCTTCAGTCTGAAAACCGCACTCGCCAGTGGCGCCAGCCGTGTCGAGCTGGTGGGCTATGGTGGCAATCCCGGAAGCACCTCATCGTCGGCGCGACGGCTGAGCCTCGAGCGGGCGCTGGCCGTGCGCCAGGCGTTGATCGCAGATGGCGTGCCGGCCGAACGTATCGACGTGCGGGCGCTTGGCGGCGTGCCGGCCAGTGATCACGGTGCCACCGACCGCGTCGATATCTTCATCAAGTCCTGATCAGGGCCGGGATGATGGGCCGAGTATTCGGCCATATCGATCTGCCGCGCCTCGCGGCCGATATAGGCAAAGATCGCTATGAATACCGCAGCCGCGGCGGCCACCAAGGCGAGCGCCGCCCCGTAACTGCCATAGACGCCCTCCAGTTGGGCCTGCATGGTGGCATTGTACGAAGCCAGAAAATTGCCCAGTTGATAGATCGTGCCAGGAAAGGTGCCACGGGCTTCGGGCGGCGACAATTCATTGAGATGGGCCGGAATAACGCCCCAGCAGCCCTGGACCATGAACTGCATGGCGAAAGCAGCTGCCCCCAAGACGTAGACAGAGCTTGAAAAGGCCCAGAACGGAATGATGGGCAGCGACAGCAGTGCCCCAAGGATGAGTGCCCGCCGCCGGCCGATGCGCTGCGACAAAGCCCCAAAGAACAGACCGCCCAGTATGGCGCCACCTGCGGCAATGATATTGATCGCACTGATCAGGCCATGGCGCATGCCTTTGTCGACCTTGAGCAGGGTCGGATAAAGATCCTGCGTACCGTGACTGAAGAGGTTCATCGCCATCATGAACAGCATGGCGTAAAGCGCGAGCCGCCAGTGTTCGCGCAGTAGCGCCAGCGTGCGGGGGCGCGGTCTGCCACCGCGATGAAAACCCGGTGACTCCCGTACATAGCGACGGATGAAGAGCACGAGCAGCGCGGGCAGGATGCCGACCATGAACATGCCGCGCCAGCCAAGGTAGGGGTAAAGAAGCCCATAGACCGCTGATGCGAGGAGCAGGCCGCTCGGATAGCCCGCCTGCAACAGGCCGGAGACGATCCCGCGGGCCTCCACCGGCACGCTTTCCATTGTCAGGGATGCGCCAACGCCCCATTCCCCGCCCATTGCAATTCCGAAGAGGGCGCGGATGACAAGAAACGTCCAGAGATTGGGAGCAAAAGCCGTGGCGAAACCCAGGACCGCATAGCAGGCGACATCCACCATCAGCACCGGCCGGCGGCCATAATGATCGGCGAGACGGCCAAACAGAAAGGCCCCCACCGGACGCAGCGCCAGGGTCAGCGTAATCGCCCAGGTGATGGCAGACACCGAACAGTTGAACGACCGGGCGATATCGGTGACCAGAAAGATCAGCAGAAAGAAGTCGAAGGCATCCAGCGTCCAGCCAAGATAGGCCGCCAAGACCGCATTGCGCTGCTCTTTTGTTGCGCCCCGAAGCATATCGCTCAGCATGTTTGCCCGCCGCCTGGTGATCCCTCCCTGAGGCTAGGGGGAGGGCACCCATGGCGCAATGGCGCGCGAGCAGATTGCCGCCCTCAGGCTCAGTCGACCAGTGTTGCCTCAGTCTTGCTGCGGAGTTCATCAATCTTGACGTCGGGAGCCAGCTCGACGAGCTTAAGTCCCCCGGTGACGACGTCCAGGACCGCAAGATTGGTGATGATACGCTGTACGCATTGAACGCCGGTCAAGGGCAGTGTGCAGTGCCGCAGCAGCTTGGCGTTTCCGGCTTTGTCGGTATGGTCCATGGTCACGACGCAGCGCTTGACGCCGGCCACCAGATCCATTGCCCCACCCATGCCCTTTACGAGCTTGCCAGGTACCATCCAGTTGGCAAGATCGCCCGTCTCACTGACTTCCATGGCACCCAGGATGGACAGGTCAATGTGCCCGCCACGAATCATGGCAAAGCTTTCCGCAGAGGAGAAAAATGAGGTTTGCGGCAGCGCGGTCACCGTCTGCTTGCCGGCATTGATGAGATCGGCGTCGATTTCGTCATCGTGCGGAAATGGCCCCATGCCCAGCATGCCGTTTTCGCTCTGCAGCGTCACATGCATGCCCGCCGGAATATAGTTGGCGACGAGGGTGGGAATCCCGATGCCGAGATTGACATAGAAGCCGTCGCGCAATTCCTGTGCCGCGCGTTTGGCCATATCGTCTCTGGTCCAGGCCATAACTGCTCTCCTGAATGACCTCAAAGGGCCTCAAGCGCGTGTCGTGCGCTGTTCGATGCGCTTCTCGTAATCGCGACCTTCCAAGATGCGCTGGACAAAAATCCCCGGCGTATGGATGTGGTCGGGATCAAGGGTGCCAACAGGCACCAGCTGCTCGACCTCCGCGACCGTCACCTTTGCGGCGGTTGCCATCATCGGATTGAAATTGCGCGCCGTCTTGCGATAGACGAGATTTCCCTCTTCGTCGCCCTTCCAGGCCTTGACGATCGCAAGGTCGGCTCTTAGCCCACGCTCAAGAACAAAGGTTTCGCCATCAAAGACCTTGAGTTCCTTTCCTTCGGCAATCACCGTGCCAACCCCGGTTTTCGTATAAAAGCCCGGGATGCCGGCACCGCCTGCTCGAATGCGTTCTGCCAGCGTGCCTTGCGGATTGAATTCGAGTTCAAGCTCGCCCGACAGATATTGGCGCTCAAAGGTCGCGTTCTCACCCACATATGAGCTGATCATTTTCCTGATCTGTCTTGTGGCGAGCAAAAGACCGAGGCCAAAGTCGTCCACTCCGGCATTGTTGGAGATGACAGTCAGGTCCTTGACCTTGCTGTCACGCAGCGCTGCAATCAGCTTTTCCGGAATACCGCAAAGTCCGAAGCCTCCTGACATGATCGTCATGCCATCGAACAAAAGGCCATCGAGCGCCGACTGTGCGTCTTTATAGACTTTCTGCATGTGCATGTTCCGACGCGTCTGGTGCAGGCTTATCGCAATACGCAAGCCGCGCGCAAGTCCAGGTCAAAGACCGATGCGGGCCCGGAACTCCGCGGTGCTGTTGGTACGCGGAAAAGCTTCCGCAGGTACCCTACATTGCAGGAAGCGGCACAGCGGATCCCAGCCTTCGGCGACGTCATAGGTCAGGAGGCGGTCGGGGCCCAGGGCCGCTGCGACCGCACGATTGTGAGCCTCGTAGACCGCAATCACATGGGCCTTGTCGAAGCGCTGGCCGAAGACCTTCTCGAGGAGTACGCGCGCCATGCGCTGCTGCGCGCCGCGCACGCCTTCGGCAGGACCGGCATTAAGGATGCCGTCAAAAATGGTTTGGGAGATGCTCGCGTACCAAGCCTCACTGTCGCGCCGGGTCAATATGAACTTGGCGGCGGGAAATTGCTGCGCCAGTTCACGCCAGAAGTGGCAGACCGGCCAGTCCACGCCGGCGCGATAATCAGCGAGAAAGCTTTTCCACTCCGGGGGCTCCCCGAGCAGCGCCCGCCGCCAGATCTCCGCATGGTGAGGCTGCTGAAACACTTCGAGCATGTGATAGCATGGAGCATAACCCAACTGCTCGAGTGCCGCTCGCAGCGACAGGGTTCCCGTACGCCCGAAGCCTGCGCCAATAACCTCCACCCGCGCCATCCCTCGCCATCTGCCCAGCCACTTTGACCCAGTCCCCTGGCGCAGGCAACTCTGTGGACCTTCTGCAACGCGCAAGACCCCGGGCCAGGCAACAATTCCTGCTGACAACCTTCCCACCCGCCAGCACCGCAGGGACTATGGCTGGGGAACGACCTCACTCAGCCGGTCAACCTGACGCAATTTGGGGAAGCCCCACATCCAAAGCGCTGCCACCAGAAGGGTCCCAATGCCGCCGGCAACCACGGCAGGCACGGTGCCCCACCAGCTGGCGGTGAGGCCCGACTCGAATTCACCCAGTTCGTTTGAGGCGCCGACAAACAGCATGTTGACGGCACTGACGCGCCCGCGCATGGCATCGGGTGTTGCCATCTGGATGAGGGAGGTGCGAATGAAGACGCTCACCATATCGGAGCCCCCGAGCACAAAGAGCGCAGCCAGAGAAATGTAAAAGCTGGTCGACAGGCCAAAGAGGATGGTTGCGAGGCCGAACACCGCAACAGCGGCAAACATCGCCCTGCCGGCATGTCGCTGCAGCGGCCAGCGGCCAAAGCAGATGGCCATCAGGGCCGCACCCAGCGCCGGGGCGCTGCGCAGCATGCCAAGTCCAAGCGGGCCGACATGAAGAATGTCACGCGCATAGGCTGGCAACAACGCCACGGCGCCCCCCAGCAGGACCGCAAAGAGGTCGAGGGATATCGCCCCCAGAACCACCGGGCGTGAGCGCACGAAACGCACACCTTCGCCAACCCGCTCATAGGCCCCGGCCGGGCGATTGTGCCCGGATGAGCGGCGTCGGCCGCCAAGGCATGTGACCGCCAATGCCGCGGCGCTGAAACAGAGCACGCATGTGCTGTAGGCTGCGACCGGACCCAGCACATAGAGAAAGCCGCCCAGCGCTGGTCCGGCAATGACTGCGGTCTGGAATACTGACGAGCTCCAGCCAATGGCTTTGGGAAGGCGCTCAAACGGCACCAGAAACGGCAGGAGTGAGGAACCGGCAGGACCTGCAAATCCGCGACCTGCGCCCAAGAGCACAAGGACAAGATAGAAGGGCAAGGTGTGCGTGATCTTCAGGTCACTGAGCAGAACGAACAAGATCGCGCAACCTGCGCTCACCGCCAGGCTGATCGCATAGATGTGGCGTTGGTCCCTGCGATCGACGATGTCGCCGGCCGGAAGGGTCAGAAGAAACATCGGCACGAACTGGCTGAGACCGACGAGGCCGAGGGCAAGTGGGGTGCGGGCGATGGCATAGATCTGCCAGCCCACCGCAACCGAGAGGATCTGCGCGGCCACCGCCGAAAAAAAGCGCGCCCCGAGAAAGAGGTAAAAGTCCCCGTCACGGTAGCAAAATGGTTCTGCCCCGCTCATCAGCCCTGCGCTTTGCGGCGGCGCTGCCTCGTCTTTTGCCATCAATCCCCGGTGCTATGGGCACGTGCCAAGACCCGACGGTAGACTGCAAAAGTTCCGCGCACATAGGCCTCCGCCGTGAACTGACTCTCAAAGCTGCGCAGGCCACCCTCCACGAGGCGCTGGGCCAGATCCGGTGCGTTCAGGATCAATCGGATCGCTGCAGCCAGAGCCGGGGGATTATCAATGGGGACCATAAGTCCATTCTCGCCATCGCGGACATAGGCACGCGGTCCCTGCGCCGCCGCCACGATGAGTGGCCGGCGCGCGGACCACGCTTCCGCCATCACCGTACCGAACGGTTCGAAGCGCGAAGGCATGACACAGACATCGCAGGCCGAAAGAAGCCCCGCGCGGTCTTCCTGCCAGCCCAGAAAGCGGACCCGTGCACCAAGCCCGAGCGTCCGAACAAGCTCTTCATACTCCTTCCGGTTTGGGCCTTCCCCGGCGATCCACAAAAAAGCGTCATCGACCTCTTTCAGCGCGTGCAGCAGGGTGTCGATCCCCTTCTTGGGATGAAGCCGCGCCAGTACGAGCAGCAAGCTGACGTCAGCAGGCGTATCGAAGCGGGCACGGCTGACGGGCGTCACGGCGCCCTCCTGGAGCGTGGAAAAGGTGTGGACGCGGGCAATGTGATCCTCGTCAACGCCACCTTCGCGCAAATGCCGTTCCAGATCAGGCGTGATCGCGATGAAGTCGTCGCAGGCCCGAAAGTCCTTCATCTGGCGATAGCCGCCGAACCAGCCGATGTTGACGCAATCTACTCGCCGGCGCGCAAAATGCCCAGCGCGTCCGGTCCAGTACTGGGCGATCTGCGGGCCAAAGTTCTGATGTGCCCGCTCCAGGGCACGACGCGTCGGCCAGGGCCACAACGGCCGGAAACCGGCAGTGGCCACGGGGATGCCCAGGTCCTTGAGCCGTGCGATCTGGCGGGACGGCACGTTGGGCCGCACCGCGACATATTGGCGGAGGCCGGCCCGGTGCAGCGCCTCGACCGCGTCAAAGAAAAAGGTCTCAATCCCGCCGATTCCGGCGCCAGACATAACCTGGAACACCTTAATCGGAGCCGCCTTATCCACAACACGCATCAACGAGCCCCCAAGGCTGGGAACATCAAGGCCATAAACGACATTTCGATACAGTAAGCTGCTTTCATTTATGCCAATTATTGGCGATTACCTTGCGCAAGGGTTGCGACTCTAGCAATAGCCGCAATAGGGGACATGACGGGGACGACAGAAAAACTGAAATTACCTTCCAAAGCCATCCTCTTGGAGCGTCTGCGTGCCAGATTCTCCCAGCCACACCCTGCGCCCGTGCTTCTGTTTGGCAATCAGAAATCAGGCGGCACTGCCATCGCCGGGCTGCTTGCCGCGGCAACCGGGCTGCGGGCGACCCTGGATCTGAGCGGCACCAAGGCCCCATATTTTTCTCAGCTGATGCAGGGCAAGGTCAGCCTGCGGACCTTCATCCGCCACAATGCCTTCAGCTTTTCCGCCCCCATCATCAAGGATGGCAGCCTGACCTTCGTCGGCGCGCCCCTGATGGAGCATTTCGGGCTCAAGCGCGCCGGCTTCATCATCCGCGATCCCTTTGACAATATTCGCAGCATACTCGATCGACTGAAATTACCCGGGCATTTGCAGAACCTTGATGTCAGCACGGTCAAGATCAACCGGACCTGGAAGTCCATCCTTGCCGGCGAGGACATCGGCCTGCCCAATAGCCATTACGTCGAAAACCTGGCTCGGCGCTGGCTTGCGGCGACAGAGTTCTATGAGCGCGAACGTCAACGGCTGACGCTGGTGCGCTATGACCGGTTTTGCGCCGACAAACCGGGAACCATCCTGTGGCTGGCGCGCACATTCAATCTCAGTGCCCGCCATGACGTCACGGCGTTGCTCGATCATCCGTTCCAGCGCCGAGGCAAACCAACCCGCGACTGGGAGGGCTTCTTCGGGCAGGAGAATATGGAGCGGATATCCCAGATCTGCGGACCTGCGGCGACGCGCCTTGGCTATTATTCCCCGACGCTTCTGCAGGCATCCTCATCCCCTGCCCCCCTCAGGCAGGTCCGGACAAGGCGGATCGCCAGTTCGTGATCCTGGGTTGGCATGGTCCAGCACCCCTGTCACAGCCAAGCTGGCGCCGTCCCTGACACCAGTGCAGACGCCTCAGCTTGCCCTCTTTGGCTTTGGCTGCGGCATGCCAATGCCATCGGTCCCCGAAAGGCGGATGGTGATGACCGTCCGGCCCCGACCTGCCCGAAACCTGGTCGCGTCAAATCCCGGCTCGCTCAGAAATGGCACCACATTGTTGGAAAAACCGTAGGGCTCAAGGGGAAGACCCAGAAGGTCGGTATCGAATTTGCCGTTACGATTGATGTCCTGAAACATCTTGATGGCATAAAATCCGGGCTTGACGTGGCTAAAGGTAAAGGTCGTCCTTGGAAACCTCGCCGCTACATTGCGCGAGGCCAGGGGGTGATCATTGTCATGATAATCGGCACGATCAAACAGCGCCGCCGAGACAATTCCGCCCTTGGGGGAGACATGGTCGACATGAACCACAATCTCGCCCGCACGGCACGGCACTGTGGCGGCGCTCCACACCAGCATCGCGGCCCAAACGTACCTGATCGCCATGCTCTCTCCTTGATCCCGTACAGGTATTCCGCCATGCCGCAGACAGCGAAGCAACCACCTCTTGTCTAGTCTGATGCCTCGACCGCGGACGCGGGGGCCCGGAGCCCTCTGCGGAGGACGGGCGCTGGCCCCGCGGCCCCACGTTGACGCAGCGCACTCGTGATGCCGGGTACCGAGGACCCATGGGCTTTCCCATAACGGCCGTCAGAAGAAGCGCCCAGCGGGGGGCGGGGGGCGGCTGACCGCTCCTCTGTCGCTATGAACTCCGCACGTGTCCGCGGCAGGGCATGGGGAAAGTTCTGCTGGATGAACGCGATGAGCTGTTCGCGCACGGCGCAGCGCAAGTCCCAGGATTTGGAACTGTCCGCGGAGCTCATCAGCGCCCGCAGCTGAATCACATTCGCCTCGGCCCCCACCACTTGCAGGACCGCAACTCCTCCGTCCCACAGTGGATTGGCCTTGATCAGTTCAAGGCATTTTTCGCGTACGGGTTGGATTGGCAAGGTGTAATCTGCATAAAGATGAACCTGCCCGAGGATCTGTGCGCTCGTATAGGTCCAGTTGCGAAATGGCTGCTTCAGAAAATAGGACAGTGGCACGATCAGCCTGCGCAGATCCCAGATACGTACCACGACATAGGTGGCGGTGAACTCTTCGATTCGTCCCCATTCACCGTCGATGACCACGACATCATCGAGCTTGATCGGTTGTGCAAGCGCAATCTGGATACCCGCAATTAGATTGCTGAGAAGCGGACGGGCGGCAAGACCAACCGCCAAGCCAGCGACACCAGCGCTGGCAAAAAGGCTGATGCCGAATTGCCGGACACTGCTGAAGCTCATCAGGGCAAAGCCCGCGGTGACGAGAAAAATCAGGACATTCACGGTCCGACGCAGCACGCGCAGCTGTGTCGCTGCCTTGCGCGCCAAAAGATTGTCGGCAACGTCAAGCCGCAACGACTCCATATAACGCACAATGGCGATGTCAGCGCCCAGATAGATCGCGTAACCGGAGAGAAGGATGAAGCTTGCCAAAAGTAGCTGGCGCGTCCCATCAAGAATCTCGGTGGACAGCGGCAGAAGTGGCAGCGCGGTACCAACAGCCAGCAAAAGGAGGGCCCAGCGTAACAAGACCCGGATCCGGACAAAGACCAGTTGCAGCAATGGACTCCAGCGCTTTGACCAGTGGTTCGCGATCCACACGATCGCCATCTGCAGCGCAAAGCCCATGACGAGGATCGCTATGCCAACCAGCGCCGCACCAGTCCATGACGATGCAAATTTCACATGGTGGCCAATGAGCGCAGTTACTTGCTGCAAATCCTGGAGTTCCTCCATCCAGCAGGTCACGACGGTCGGAGAGCCGACGGCCGGTCACTTGGCCAACGTCGCAGGCGGGGGAGTGGTTCCAACAGGATAAACGCAAAAGAACCGGCAAGGCGTCTGCGCGCCAGCCGGTCCTTTCGCTGAACCGAAACCTGATCAGACGGCCTCTTTGAGTTCCTTGGCCGCGCGGAACGCGACCTTCTTGCTGGCCTTGATCTTGATCTGCTCGCCGGTGGCGGGATTACGGCCGATACGGGCTGCGCGCTTGCGCACCTGCAAAATGCCGAGGCCGTTGAGGCGAACACGCACACCTTTTTTGAGCTGCTTGGTGATGATCTCAGCCATATCGTCAAGCAAAGCGTTCGCCGCCTTGTTCGACATTTCATGCTTTTCCGCGAGCTGGGCGCCGAGCTGGCGGGTCGTCATGGTCTCCGTTTTCGCCTTGGCGCCGGCGGCGGCCTTTTTGGCGGGAGCTTTGCTTGCAGTCTTGGCGGCTTTGGCCATGGGTTAGTCCTTCCCCGAATCAATCAATGGTGGCGAGTTTACTGCTTTTTTTGTGCGCGTTAATCAGCAGGACGCCACAAAGTGCCCATTTGTGGGGTCTTTTCGCAACGGAGCTGGGGACATTATCCGGTCAAGACGCGTAAAGTTCCGTAAAATCAGGGCTTGCGGCCGCCTCTGCGGTAAACGCCATCATCGCTTTGCGAGCGGTTTGGTGTGCGGAAAGGCACCTGCCGAACCCTTCGGGTAGCGCCGGTGTGACAGCGGGCAGGCCCAATTGGGGCGCCATTGGCGCCCCCCCAAGACACCCAGCATCCGACCGGCGCGCAGGTAGGGGGTACAACCGTTTGGGGTTAGGCTTTTACCGCGTCCTTGGCGGCGATTTCGCTTGCGCGCTCGCCACGTTCGGCAATACGCGCGGCCTTACCGCGACGGCCTCGCAGATAATAAAGTTTGGCGCGTGCCACCTTGCCACGGCGGACGATTTCCACGGAATCAAGCAGTGGCGAATAGACCGGAAACACGCGCTCGACGCCTTCGCCATAGGAGATCTTGCGCACGGTGAAGCTTTCATTGAGGCCGGCGCCCTGGCGGGAGATGCAGACCCCCTCGAACGCCTGGATGCGTTCACGGGTCTTCATCTGCTTGGTCTTTTCGTCAAACGAGGCATCCACCACTTTGACATTGACACGCAGCGTATCGCCAGGACGGAAGTCAAGGGCGGGCTTGTCGCCGCGCAGAGCGGCAGCCTGTTCGGCTTCGAGGGTTTGCAGCAGGTTCATCGCAGGTCTCCGTCGGCGCAGGCGTCTGCCAAATTCGTGAAGGGGGGCCGTATAGCCTAGTGCTTCCCGGATTCATAGAGGGAGAAGAGGTCAGGACGGCGGCTTTTCGTCAGCATCTCCGCCTCCCTCCTCCGCCAGCGGGCAATCTTGCCATGATCGCCTGAGGTTAGGATGGCGGGAATACTGCGCCCCTCGAAGCTCTGAGGTCGCGTAAACTGCGGATACTCCAGAAGATTTTCCGAGAACGTGTCCTCCAGGACAGAGTCCTTTGCCCCCAGAACACCCGGAAGCAGCCGCACGCATGCCTCGATGAGGGCCAGCGCTGGGGTTTCCCCGCCCGCCAGTACAAAATCCCCGATGGAGAGTTCTTCGAGCTGGCGCGCCTCGATTGCCCGCTGGTCAAGGCCCTCAAAGCGGCCACAAAGAAGCGTCACGCCGGGTCCAGCCGCCAGCGCACGGATGCGCGCCTGATCGAGCAGCCGGCCGCGCGGGCTAAGATAGATCACCGGGCCCTTGGCGCCCTCCGCCAGCGCAGCGTCGATGGCAGCACACGCCACATCCGGACGCATCACCATCCCGGGCCCGCCGCCGGCCGGGGTGTCATCGACGCTATGGTGCCGTCCGACACCGTGTTCACGGATATCCCGGACCTTCAGCTGCCACAGGCCCCTGGCCTCAGCCTTGCTAATCAGGGAGACCCCAAGCGGCCCTGGAAAAATTTCGGGGAAGAGCGTGAGCACGGTTGCCGACCAGCTCATTTGAGCTCCAGCTTGAAGCCAATATGCGTGGCCACAAAGCCCAGCCGCTCATAAAACAGGTGAGCGCGTCCCCGCCGCTTGTCGGAACTGAGCTGAACCAGCTGGCAGCCTTCCTGCCGGGCCCGTGCAATGGCGTGGCGCAGCATGGCCTCGCCGATGCCGCCGCCACGCTCACTGGATTTCACCCGCACCGCCTCGATCTGGGCACGGCGGGCACCGTAGCGCGACAACCCCGCAATCACGGTAAACTGATAGGTACCGACGGGCCCGCCATTGCGTTCAACAATGACGATGTGGTTGCCGGCCTGCGCCTGTACCTCGCGCAGGGCCGCGACATAGACCGGATCAACGCCACTGCTGAGCGGGCGCTCACGCCCGCGGCCCAGCCCGTCGTCGTCCAGCATGGCGACAATGGCGGCAAGGTCTTCTTCGCCAGCCTCGCGAAATTTCAGTTCGCTCATTCGACATCTCCTCTGATGGGACGGCCTGGGGCTCGAGCCTCGACCTCTTCAGGAGGGACTATGACAATCCGTCCAGCCGCGACCTCGACCACTGGCACAAACTGGCGATTGAACGGCAACAGGGCTTCGCTGCCATCGGTGCGCTCGATGTCGACCACGTCGCCAGCACCAAAATTGTGAATGCCGCGGATATGGCCGATCAAGCGCCCTTCGCTATCCTCGACCCGCAGTCCTACCAGGTCAGCATGGTAGAATTCTTCCGCCTCGGTCTGCGGCAGCGCTGCCCGCGTGACAAAGAGCTCGCAGTTCTTGAGCCTCTCAGCGGCGTCACGGTTTGCGACCCCGTCAAATTGAACGATGGCAGAGACCGCATCGATCGCCTTGATGTGCGCCACCGCGTAGACCCGGCCCCTGGCATCGTGCACAGAGCCGTAGGCAGCCAGCCGCTCCGGCGTTTCGGTGAAGGTTCGCACCTTCACCTCGCCCCTAAGACCATGGGCGCCCAGCACGACACCAAGAAGAATGTCCGCGGCCATGAATGACGCCGTTATGCCGCCTCGCCGCCAGCCCCTGCGGCCTTGGCTGCAGCTTCAGCGCGTTCCTGCGCCTTTTTCTTCGGCTTGGACTTTTGCGGATTGCTGTGGCTCACGGGTTTGACGAGGCCGGCGTCCGCAAGAAAGCGGTGCACGCGATCGGTCGCGATGGCGCCCTTGCCGAGCCAGGCCTTCGCCTTGTCGAGGTCGAGCTTGATGCGATCGGCATGATCTTGCGGCAACAGCGGATTGTAGAAGCCAATCTTCTCGATGAAGCGGCCATCGCGCGGCGAATGTGAATCCGCCACCACCACAGAGTAATGCGGCCGCTTTTTGGTGCCGCCGCGGGCCAAACGAATACGAAGTGCCATGACCGTCCATTCCTTTCAAAACAATAATCAGACTAAAGAACGCGCAGATCCTTCAGGCGAGACTTGCCGCCGGCAAAGACACTACGCGTTCATTTCTTGCCCCCCGGCATCATACCGGGCGGAAGCTGAGGCATGCCGCCACCAAACAGTCCGGCCAGATTACCCATGCCGGCCAGTCCACGCGGCCCCATACGGCCCATCTTCTTCATGACGTCCGACATCTGCCGGTGCATTTTGAGCAGCTTGTTGACATCACTGACCTCAACACCGGCGCCGGCAGCTATACGCTTGCGCCGCGAGCCATTGATGATGTCCGGCTTGACACGTTCCTGTCTTGTCATCGAGCCGATGATCGCTTCCTGGCGGATAATGATTTTGTCATCGAACCCGGCCGCGTTCATCTGATCCTTGATTTTGCCAACACCTGGAAGCATCGCCAGCACGCCCTGCATGCCACCCAGCCGCTTCATCTGCCGCAGCTGTTCAGCGAGGTCGTTCATGTCGAACTCCCCTCGCTTCATCTTTTTGGCGATAGCTTCG
>JAKAVI010000267.1 GCA_021817355.1 Pseudomonadota bacterium
CTGGCAGTCACAAGAAGAGGCGGCAGAGCCGGACTTGCATGCTCGGGCAAAGCCATGATTGAGATCCCCCTGGCGCCGTGAAGGCAGGATCCGGCGACAGGATTAACAGATTGTTAAGATCCGCGACGCAGACCGGGCCCGGGCAAGCCCCGGCCCATGCCTTGTTACACGATATGGGTAAGGAGAGGCCCCTTGGCTGCAACCGCAATTGTGTTCGATCTCGAATTCACCTCTTGGCAAGGAGCTCTCAAGGGGCGTTGGCTTGCCCCCGGTCAGTTCAGGGAAGTGGTGCAGATCGGCGCGGTTCGTCTCGATGTTTTAAGCCTCACGGAGCTTGCGACCTGCAATCTACTGGTGCAGCCACGGCTCAATCCGGAGCTGTCCGATTATCTCGTCCAGCTGACCGGGATCAGCAACGCCCGTGTTGCCCAAGACGGCGTTGATTTCGTGCCGGCCTACCAAAGGTTCATTGACTTTTGTGCTGACGGTACAGCCTGCGCCTTCGGCCGCGACGATCTTGTGCTGGCCGAGAACCGCGCGCTTTACGGTCTTACCGCAGGGCCCACACTGCGGCGTTATCTCAACATCGCCGAATGGCTGCGTGCCAACGGCATCGACACCAAGGGACGTCATGCCTGCGACGTGGGGCCTCTGTGCGGTGCCGACTTCGTTGGTCAGCGCCACGATGCATTGGACGACGCCAGGTCTGTGGCCGCGGGCATCCGTGAGCTGGTGCGCAAGGGTGCCGAAAATCCGTTCCTTGGATCCTCGGACAGAACAGTTCGGTATGGACCGCAATTCAACGCCGCAAGCTCGGTCGGTCAGGCGCGAGATGGGCGCTAAAGACGCGTCTGCCGCCGGCATGAAGTCTAGCGGGGTGTGCGCTGCGGCTCGATGTCTTGTCGGATAATGCTGAGGGGTGCACCCTGCCAGACGGCTTGATGAGGCAGGAACCAGCCGCAGGGCTGGCCCAGCAGGCGCCCAAGGCTTCGCGGCTTGCGCAGGGCGGCCCCTGATAACACGGGAGCCTTGGGCGGTGCATTTCCTGTTGCTGGTGACATCTCCGCCAGCTGGAGCTGATTGGGCGCTTTACGATTGGGGCGATGTGTGATGGCGCAGATCAACGACCACAAGGGGCCTCATCAGCCGGGTGGTGGTATTGAGGATGCCGATGCGCTGATCCGTGCTTTGGAACTCAGCCCTCATCCCGAAGGGGGGTGGTATCGCGAAAGCTTTCGCGATGCGCGCAATCTGGCCGGTCGCGCCCATGGCACCGCGATCTTTTTTTTGCTGAAGGCGGGGGAGGTGTCCCGCTGGCATCGTATCGATGCAGCCGAAATCTGGCATTTTTACCGTGGAGCGCCGCTGGAACTGGGGATCGCGTCCGCGGGTCTGGCGCCGCGCTATCATCGTCTTGGACCCCATGTCGAAGACGGAGAGCTCCCCCAGCTGGTGGTTCCGCCGCGCGCCTGGCAATCTGCCCGCCCGCTCGGCGCCTACGCCTTGGTGGGATGTACGGTCGCGCCTGGCTTTGAATTCGACCACTTCGAGCTGGCACCGGCGCGGTTTCAGCCCTAGCCGTCCTTCCCAAGGCTCGAACGGCTCGCATTGAATCTCAGCAGATTTTTCCTGATATCTCCAAGATGAACAGATTTGCCGGCATAGTCGGGGGCCGCCGATGGAGAAAAAGGCTCTTGCTCGGGTCGCAAGGCCCGCGTGAAGCTAGCCTCTGTGCAGCACAAGGCAGCGGCGGATCTGCTCAGCGATGAGCAGATTGCATAGCTCTGACGGACCTGGCTTGGCCGCTCCTCCCAATGGGGATCTTAGCCAGCGGCCGGAATATGAAAGATCTGATGCAGCACGCGGGCAATGTCACGCGATGAGGCACGCCCGGCAAAACCCTTGGCCGCTACATAGGTCACGATCAGCTCACGGCCAGCCCGGTGCAGCGAGGGAGACGGGCCCTGGACCAGGTGCACGCTCTGAACCTCGGCGGCCATGGCCTTCTGTCCCAGCGGATTTGCGGCAAAGCGGGCAATCCCCTTGGCTGCATTTTCCAGCGCGTCCAGGCAATCGGCCCGGCTCGCTGCATCGCTGGCAAGCCCCTGCCAAGAGGCACGGAAGCTCAGCGAGAGCTGACGGGTCGCGGCGAGCTTTTGGGCTTCTGCACTTGCTGCGACCTTGACGTCGTCCAGAGAAACCAATGGTACGCTTGGTGGTGTGGAATCTCCGGTCCGCGTCACCGGCAGGCCTGAGGGCTTGGCATCCGTGTAGAGGGTCATGGCTCCCCAACCAGTGATCTGCAGCACGGTCCGCCCAGTATCATATTTGAGGACACGCCCACCCAGCGATGCGTTCTTTGAGTGCAAGACGAAGACCTCGCGCTGCCCTGCGAAGCGCAAAAGGTAGTAGGGTCCCTCACGATTGAGCGAAAAGCTGATGTTGTCGCCCGCCTGATAGGTGCCGTCGCGAATAGCGCCAAGTCGATCGTTCTGAAGCCGCTGCAAAAACACCGACTGGGCGCTGCTCGGCGACGCACTGAGGCAGCCGACACACAGAGCAGCTGCCAATACAGCCCATGACTTCGCCATTTGCTTTCGACCCACGATCAGTCCGTTCCCGCGAAGCCGGGCGGCCTGTTCGCCCGCTTTCCCCCGTTTGGAGACGTTTATCGGCGCCGAATCGGGCAATAATATGGAGGGGCTCGCGAAGGCCGACATGGCGGACAGCTAGAGATCATCGAAACGCCCGCCGCGTCCTCTGCCCGCGGCAAAGCGCGCTGCGCCGTCGCGACCCTGATTCGACGCAAGCGCCTGGGTGCCGTGGCGGAATTCATTGGCCATTGCGGCAGCAGAACCAAGATCCCATTGCTCAAGTACAGAAGCGCGATCTTCGCGCAGGCAGGGTTGCGGCAAACGCGCAAGCTCGGCGGCGAGACGCTCGGCCTCTTGGCGTGCCGTGCCCTTGCTCACCACCCGGTTGGCCAGCCCGAACGCAAGCGCTTCCTGCGCCCCGACCGGTCGGCCGGTGAGGATCATGTCCATGGCCCGTGAGTGGCCGATCAGGCGGGGCAGACGCACAGTGCCACCATCGATCAGGGGTACACCCCAGCGCCGGCAGAACACGCCGAAGACAGCGTCCTCCTCAACGACGCGCAGATCGCACCAGCAGGCGAGTTCAAGCCCGCCGGCGACGGCATGGCCAGCCACCGCCGCGATCACGGGCTTGCTCAGTCTCATCCGCGTGGGTCCCATCGGGGCGTCGTGGGACAAAAGGTCTGCCTCTGCGGCCGGTACCGTCAGACGGTTTCCCTGCCCGGAGGCGATGGCCTTCAGATCTGCCCCGGAGCAAAAGCAACCCCCAGCACCCCAGAGGACAGCCACCCGCTGCCTGTGATCGCCCTCAAAGGTCAAAAATGCCTCGGCGAGGGCGTCGGCGGTCGGACGGTCCACCGCATTGCGCCGGTGCGGGCGGTCCAAAATCACGGTGGTCACCGCCCCTTGGATCTCAACGCGTACGTGGTCCGATTTGCGCATCGCAGCACCTCTGGCAAGCCCGCCACCAGCCTGCGCCGGCACGAATGAGGGGCGCAAGGCTTGGCATCTTGCCCAAATCTAACTAAACCACGGCCGCTCCCCTTCAACCGTTCGCCCAAGGGATCCTGCCCGTGACGCACCCCAACAGCTTCAAGGCCAAGAAGACGCTCACCGTCGGCAACCGGAAATATGTCTACTTCAGCCTCACCGCTGCCGAGAAAAATGGCTTGGCCGGGATTTCCCGGTTGCCTTATTCGCTCAAGGTTCTGCTTGAGAATCTGCTCCGCCACGAGGATGGCAATACCGTAACCGCGGCCGATATCCGCGCCGTGGCCGCGTGGCTGACCAAAAAGACCTCGGACCGCGAGATTGCCTTCCGCCCCGCACGGGTGCTGATGCAGGATCTCACCGGTGTTCCGGCCGTAGTCGATCTGGCGGCGATGCGTGAGGCGATGGCTGACCTCGGCGGTGATCCGCAGAAAATCAATCCCCTCGCCGAGGTCGATCTTGTCATCGACCATTCGGTGATGGTCGACAATTTCGGCAGCCGCGACGCCTTCAAGAAAAATGTCGGTATCGAGTTCGAGCGCAATGGCGAACGCTATGCCTTCCTGCGCTGGGGCCAGCAGGCGTTTTCCAACTTCCGGGTGGTGCCACCGGGTACTGGTATCTGCCATCAGGTCAATCTCGAATATCTCGCCCAGACTGTGTGGACAAGAAAGATCAAGACCAGCCGTGGCGTGGAAGAACATGCGTTCCCCGATACGCTGGTCGGCACGGACAGTCACACCACCATGGTCAACGGTCTGGCTGTCCTGGGCTGGGGCGTCGGCGGCATCGAGGCGGAAGCGGCGATGCTCGGCCAGCCGATCTCGATGCTCATCCCTGAAGTGGTCGGCTTCCGT
>JAKAVI010000179.1 GCA_021817355.1 Pseudomonadota bacterium
ATCTCTTCGACTTCGGCTTCGGTTTCTGCCAGGCGCACCTCGAGCGCACCCGAAACGGCCAACACCGGCCACTGAATCAGGCCGTCATCCCGTAAGATCGGCTCATAAAGACTGACCAAGCTCTGCTTCCTAACGCGCTGATCCGATTTTCGGGTGGGCGCTCCGCCTGCACCCGCGGGAGGACCCTCAAAGGCCCAGGTCGCGAAGAACGTTCCGATCTTAGCCGGTCCGCTCCGTGGCTGCAAATAAGGCAACCACCCCGGATTAGGGGGTTTGTGCGCAGATTTAGGGCGCAACCGGCCTTATTCCTCAACCCTCAGGCGGAGGCGATGAGCTCTGGGGGCGGGCGCTGCTGCCGGCGATCCAGGACCCAGAACAGCAGCAAGGCAGGAATGCCAATGGCGCCCGAGCCCAGAAAGAACAGGGCATAGGCGGTCATGAGGCCATGGCCAGCTTTGAGGGCATCGACGGTGGCTCCCGAAAAACCCTTGAGGATCTTGCCCGCCCAGGCATAGCTCGAGGTCAGGAGCGCATATTGGGTTGCGGTATAGCCGAGACTGGTCAGGCTCGACATGTAGGTCACGAGCGCGATGCCTGCCACTGCAATGCCGAAATTGTCGGCCATCATCACCGCGGCAAAGATCACAGGGCTGTGCCAGTAAGGCAGTACCGCATAGGCCGCGGTGCCAACAATCTGGGCTGCACCGCCAATGAGCAGCGCCCGCATATAGCCGAGCCGCAGCGACAGATAGCCTCCCGCAGCGACCCCGAAGAGCACTGCCACCAGACCGAAGCTGCCGCGAACGACACCCACCATGTCCTTGCTGAGGCCGATGTCATGATAGAGCGGATTGGCCATCGGTCCCATGACGAAGTTGGGCAGCTGAAAGAGGCTGATCGCCGCCAGCATCAAAAGCGCCATCGGCCCATGGGCACGGAAGAAGGCAATGAAGGGTCCGGCAATGGCGTCATAGAGCCCGCGCAGCGTGGACAATGGCGCCTCGCTGGCCTTGCTGAGCATCACCTGATCGGCGCCGGCGGGCTCGCTCGCCCACAGACAGGCGCCGATGCCACAGCCCATCAAGGTGCCGTAGAGCAGATAGGCACCGTTCCAGCCAATCCGGCTGGCGATGATCAGGATCACCGCTTCGCTCATCAACAGCGCCGCACGGTAGCCCAGCGTGTAGGCTGACGTCAGAAGCCCGAGCTCGTCGGCATCGCTGGCCGACTCAATGCGCCAGGCGTCGATCACGATGTCCTGGGTGGCCGAGGCAAAAGCCACCAAGAGTGCAAGAACACCAAGAAGCAGCAGGCCATGGGCGACGCCGGCAAGTGCCATTCCAGCCAAGCCTGCGCCGATGAGGACCTGTGCCAGCATCATCCAGCTGCGCCGCCGCCCCAGCCGGCCCAGCAGGGGCGGCTCGGTACGGTCGATCACCGGGGCCCACAGGAACTTCATCGAGTAGGCAATGCCAACCCAGGACAAAAAACCTATGGCCGAAAGGCTGATGCCGCGGTCCCGCAGCCAATAGCCGAAGGTGTTGCCGACCAGCATAAAGGGAAGCCCGGACGAAAAGCCGAGCACCAGCATCGTCAGCGCCTTGCGCTCGAAATAGTCCTTGAAGCCGTGGCGGCGGGCGGAACGGGACGCAAGCATGCAGTGCGCACTTACCATCTTGAGGGGGGCGTGACGGCTAAGAGCCGCGCCACAGGCTTCTGCGCCCTGTGCCCAGCCTAATTTTGCGACTGCGTGAAGGCAAGGCGGGGAGCTGGGCCGGCCTCGGGTCGAAGCCATGTCCCCGGCCAGGACCCAGACCTTCATTCCTGCGCCCTTCGGTCGCCGCGCCTCGAGGACAGGCCCCGCACCGGGCTCAGAGTCCCGCTCCCCGGTCCACACCTCTTCGGAGGGGGTCGTCCGCAACCGCTACGTGGCGTCGCGGGGGGTGCCATCTGTCGCAAAAGCTTCGTAAAACTGTGATGGTGGTGGCACGGCGCAGCCATCCTTATCCGGCCCCATGGCCCTGGTGGTTTGTCATGACAGGCTGAGGGCGGCACCGAGGCTGGCGCAGGACGCGAAAGGGGCGTCGTTTGGACAGGAACAACCGCAGCTTGTGCGCAGTTAGCCATTGCACGGGGGCAGTGGTGGCTTCAGAAAGACGACGGGACGTTTCCGCTCAAGGGCAAGGGATCTTCTCGTTTCCATGGGTGCAAGCGCTGGAGACGAGGCTCAGATGTGGTACCACGAACGAGGCTCGAGGATCGGCGCCAGGCGCGTCTTTCAGAAGGTGCGCGCCGCTTCGGCGCCAAACGAGGTCTTAGATGAATGATATGCGACCGGTCGACAGCCTAGTGCGCATCGACATCCGCAATCTCGAATTCTTTTATGGTGCGACCCAGGCACTGAAGGGCATTACTCTGCCGTTGCACGACAGGAAGGTCACCGCCTTCATTGGCCCGTCCGGTTGTGGCAAGTCGACCCTGTTGCGGGTGCTCAACCGTATCTATGAACTTTATCCCAATCAGCGCGCCAAGGGTGAGGTGCTGCTCGATGGCCGCAATATTTTGCTGCCCGATGAAGACGTCAATCTGCTGCGTGCCCGTGTCGGCATGGTGTTTCAGAAGCCAACGCCCTTTCCAATGACGATCTATGACAACATCGCCTTCGGCATCAATCTGTACGAGCGTCTGCCGCGCAGCGAGCTCTCCGACCGCATCGAACACGCGCTGCGCAAGGCCGCACTCTGGGATGAGGTCAAGGACAAGCTCAATCAGTCCGGCCTGTCTTTGTCTGGGGGGCAGCAGCAGCGCCTGTGCATCGCACGCACTGTTGCTACCAGACCGGAAGTCATTTTGCTGGACGAACCGGCCTCGGCGCTTGATCCCATCTCCACGGCGAAGATCGAAGAGCTGATGGATGAGCTGTCGGCGGAGTACACGATCGCGATCGTGACGCACAACATGCAGCAGGCAAGCCGCGTGTCCGACTATACCGCATTCATGTTCCTCGGTGAGCTGATCGAGTTTGGCGAAACCGAGCGGCTCTTCACCTCGCCGCAGAACAAGCGCACCGAAGAATACATCACCGGCCGTTTTGGCTGAGCCGGCGTCGGCGCTCGGGTTCAGCCACCTTCGCCGGCGGAGGTAAAACTCCAAGCACGCGCACCGCTGCCATCGTGCCAGACAAGGCTGAGACCATAGCTCACCGCCATGTTGATCAGGAGTGCGGCCAGCGCTGCGTAGCAGGGCAGGCTGAGTGCGCCGATGTGAAGGGTGTAGATCGCGCTTTTGAAGTGCAGTGACCAGGCCATTGCCGTACCGGCGACAAGGCCGCACGCCCAGCCCGCGAACAGGGCTCTTGCGTGCAGCCTTGGAACATAGAGGGCGAGCACCACCGCAGGCAGGGTCTGGATGATCCAGATCCCACCCAGAAGCTGCAGCTGGATGGCATAGGCGTGGGGCATGGCCAGGATGAAGGCCAGGGCGCCCAGTTTGACGATGAGCGAGGTCCATCTGGCGATGCGCCCTTCCTCGGTCCCCGAACAGGTCGGGGCTATGAACTCCTTCCACAGGTTGCGGGTGAAGAGATTGGCGCAGGCAATCGACATGATCGCCGCGGGCACCAAGGCACCGATGGCGATGGCGGCGAATGCTACACCCACAAACCAGTCAGGAAAGCTCTTCAGGAAAAGGGCGGGGACGGCAAAATTGGCGCCGAACTGGCGGAAACCATAGGCAAAGGAGGGCATCTGACCGACCCTGGCGGCCAGTGCCATGTAGCCGAGGAGTGCTATAACTCCCAGAGCAAGCGAATAGGCCGGAAGGAGCGCGGCGTTGCGCTGTATCGCTTTTCGGCTCGAGGACGAAAGGACGCCCGTGAGGGCGTGCGGGTAAAGAAAAAGCGCTGCCGCCGAACCCAGTGCCAAGGTGGCATAGGCGCCCTGGCCTCCCCAGTTTGCGCCGCTGCCGGCGCGAAGGAGAAGTTTTGTCTTGGGGACAGCTGCGAAGATGGCGCCATAGCCACCGAGTTTGGTTGGGATGATAATGATCGCCGCAAGGATGGTAATGTAGATGAGGATGTCCTTGATGATCGCGATCATCGCCGGGGCACGCAGCCCGCTCGTCCAGGTGTAGCCAGCAAGGACGGCGAAAGCCAGAAGTAGCGGCCATTCGCCGTTCAGTCCAAGACCTGCCAGCACCACTTCCATGCCGACGAGCTGCAAGGCGATATAAGGCAAGGTGGCAATGATGCCGGTCACGGCAATGGCGGCGGCCAGCCGCGGCGCACCAAAGCGGCCGCGTACGAAATCGGCCGCTGTGAGATAGCCTTTGTGCTGGGCCTCGCTCCACAGTCGGGGATAGACGAGGAACAGGATGGGAAAGGTCAGGATCGTATAGGGCACGGCAAAAAAGCCTACGGCACCGGCGCCAAACATCAGTGCCGGGACGGCGATGAAGGTATACGCGGTATAAAGGTCTCCACCGAGCAGAAACCAGGTGATGAGCGTGCCAAAGCGCCCTCCGCCAAGACCCCACTCGTGCAACTGCCCAAGATCAGCCTTGCGCCAGCGTGATGCCAAGAACCCGATCGCGGTGACGGCGATGAAGAGGCTGGCGAAAACCAAGTTCGCCAAGAGGCCGGCGTGGGCGCTCACGTCCCGTCACCGATCAGTCTGGCCGCTACCCACACGAGCATGGCCGCGAGCCCGACCCAGGCCAGCTGATACCAGTAGAAAAACGGAATGCCGGCGAGTTCGGGCGCGGCGCGATCATAGCTTGCCACCCAGAGCAGCGCCACAAAGGGAAGCAAAAGCAGGCCGACGCCTGCAAGCCTGCGCACCCGTCTTGTCATCAAGCCCCCTGCCTTTTGCACCCAAAGATTGCTTAAGGCATAAGCTTGGACGTCGCCAAGTCGCCGATCGGCCATGAACCTTTCATATCTTCTGCTCTCGCTGGCCGGGATCATTGTTCTGGCGGGCCTGAACCGTCTGCTCCTGAAAACCCGGACGCCTATTCTGGATCAGGCTGCGGCGGAGGCCTTGCTGTGCCTCGAGGACCCCAGCCTGCGCCTGCGTCGCTTCAGTGGCGATGGCCGTGCCGGTCTTGTCGAAACCCAAGATGGCCAGCTCTTTGCCATTGCCGTGATCGGGGACCAACTTGTCGCCCGTGCGCTCGCCGCGGCAAGCCTTGCAGCCGTGCGCTACAGGGGTGGCTGCCTCAGCCTGCGCCTGCGCGATTATGGCTTCCGCAGCATCAACCTTCACCTCGCCCGCGACGAGGCTTTGCAGTGGCTGGAACTGCTCGAAGCGAAATCGCCTCGCTCAGATGAGCGGCGGCAGCCCATCGTCGAGCACAAGACCCTCGGCGTCTGAGAGAAACCGGGGCCAGTCGTCCGGCTCAAGGCCGAGCGTGACGGCCTCACTGCGTATGCCATCAAGATCGGCGGCGCCATCCGGGTTCAGAGGTCGTGCCCGCTCCCAGATTTCGCGCCAGTAATCGGCGAAATAGGTGCGATAGGGCTCGCCGGACAGGCGCAGGCCCGGCCGGCCATCCGTCATATACTCGCTCGCAAAGCCACCCAGAAGAAACTCGCGGTCGTCGAACAGATAGCCCCCCATGCCCGGTACCAGCTCTTTGACGCCGTTGCAGACCGTGCGCACGCGAAAAGGCCGTCCCTGATAACGCAGCATGGTCGCCAGAACCTCCTTGAGCCGCTCCAGCTCATAAAAGATTTCCACGCGTTCCACCTCGAGCGAACCGTCAAGGATGCGCTGGTCGGTCAGCCGCCGGAACTCCTCCTGAACAAAGGGGGTGGTCGCGTGGCGGGAGGCCAGACGAAACGCCCGCAAGCTGCGCTCGGTGCCGCTGGTCAGTTCACGCAAAAGACCGGGAAGCTCGCTCTGTATATCAATCAGGGCCGCCCCTCTTGACGGCGACGGCTCCTGCTCTTCGGCAAACAATGTTCCGACATCAATTTGCAAGAATTCGGCAAGACGCAGGCGTCGTCCTTCGCGCGGAAGATATTTTCCCGCCTCCCAGGCAGCAGCAGCGGTCAGGTCAACACTTAGGGCATTGGCAACATCATGCCGGGACAATCCCTTTTTTTCTCGCAAACGTTTGATACGTCTTCCAATTGCAATTCGACTGTCCTGCATTCGCATAGTCCTAGAGCTGAACCAAAAGCAAAACTCCCGAAAACTCCAATAACCGCATGATTCAGCACATTGATTCTATGAAATAAATGCTAGACGCCCTCTTTGAGAGACACAACCACCATTGCATAGGACTTTCGGCTACTTGCCGACGGTCAAGTGCTGAGTTGCAGATTGCATTAGCAGTTGCCGCAGGCTTTGATGCGTCGCAATGGTGAGAGCGATGCACATCGATCCAGGAGCGCTGTTTAATCCCGTCCAGCTCGCAACTCCGGCCTTTATTGGGCTGGTATTGCTCGAACTCGTCTATGCGCGGGTCACGGGACAGGCACGCTATGAGGCCCGTGACACCCTCACCAGCCTCCTGATGGGGCTGGGCAGCGTTATTGCAGGGGCAGCGTTTGCCTTCCTGTTCGTGGATCTGGCGCGCGTGGTGCGTCCCTTGCGCCTGACCGAGCTGCCGTTCACGCTCGGTGTGGTCATCGCCTGCTTCGTCGCCGACGATTTTGTCTATTACTGGTGGCACCGGGCCAGCCACCGGATGCGCTGGCTATGGGCCAATCATGTGGGCCATCACTCTAGCCAGCACTACAATCTCTCCACCGCCCTCCGTCAGCCCTGGACCGGTGCTCTAACGCCAGGTCTGCTGTTCAAACTGCCCCTGCTCCTCCTCGGCTTTCCCCTCTCCATGCTTTTGTTCGTGGGTGGGCTCAATCTCGTCTACCAGTTTTGGATCCACACCGAAGCGATTGGTAAACTTCCCCGGCCCTTCGAATTCGTCTTCAATACCCCCTCTCACCATCGGGTCCATCATGCGGTCAATCCGCACTATCTGGATGCCAATTACGCCGGGGTTTTCATCCTTTGGGACCGGATTTTCGGCAGTTTCGTGGCCGAAGGTGAAAAGCCGCGCTACGGCATCGTCAAGAATCTCTACAGCTTCAACCCCTTGGTCGTTGCCAGTCATGAGTGGCTGGCGATTGGCCCCGACCTGCGCCGCGCGCGCTCCGTCAAGGAGGCGCTGGGCTTCTTCCTTCGGCCGCCCGGATGGTCTCCTGACGGCTGCCGCGAGACCACCGATGCCATCAAGGCCCGCTGGCGCGCCCAGCTCTCTCACCCTGCCGCCGCTCCGGCCGAATAGACCCACCTTGGGTCAGGCCCCTTTATTTGCACGGTTCCTTGGCCTATTCCCGGCGCGGCTTTAACCTTGCTGCACAGATACGAGGAGATTTTGCATGTCCACTGCCGGGCTGATGAAGGGCAAACGCGGCCTTGTCATGGGCGTGGCCAATGAGCGTTCGATCGCCTGGGGCATTGCCCAGTCGCTCAGCGCCGCCGGCGCGGAGCTTGCCTTTACCTACCAGGGTGAGGCCTTCAAGAAGCGCGTTGCCCCGCTCGTGGCACCTCTGGCCCCTGCCGCAGTGATCGACTGCGACGTCTCTAATCCGGCCTCGCTCGAGGCCTGCTTTGCGACGTTGCGCAAGACCTGGCCCACTCTGGACTTTGTGGTCCACGCCATCGCCTTTTCCGACAAGGAGCAGCTCAAGGGTCGCTATGTCGATACCTCCATCGACAATTTCCGCATGACCATGGAAATTTCCTGCTACTCCTTTACCGCCGTCGCCCGCCATGCCGAAAAGATGATGCCCGAAGGTGGCGCCATGCTGACGCTGAGCTATTACGGCGCTGAAAAGGTCATGCCCCACTACAACATCATGGGTGTGGCCAAAGCGGCTCTTGAGGCCAGTGTCCGCTATCTGGCCGAAGACCTTGGCAAGCAGAACATTACGGTCAATGCCATTTCTGCCGGCCCGATCAAAACCCTCGCCGCGTCCGGTATCGGGGATTTCCGCTACATCCTGAAATGGAATGAATATAACTCGCCTCTGCGTCGCACGGTCACCACCCAGGAGGTCGGCGACGCCGCGCTGTTCCTGCTCTGTGGGCTGGGACGCGCTGTCACCGGAGAGACCCTGCACGTCGATGCCGGTTATCACATCGTCGGCATGAAGGCGGAAGATGCGCCAGATATCGCCGTTGGAATGAAATCCGAATAGGTCCACGAGAGGGCTCGCAACAGCGTTCGGGAACCTGCCCATGTCGCACAACACGATTGGCCATCTGTTTCGGGTCACGACCTTCGGGGAAAGTCATGGTCCGGCCCTCGGCTGCATCGTTGATGGCTGCCCGCCGGGAATTGTCCTTAGCGAAAGTGATATTCAGGCTGACCTCGATCGGCGCCGGCCTGGCACCTCGCGCTTTGTCACCCAGCGTCGCGAACCGGACCAGGTGCGCATTCTGTCGGGCGTGTTTGCCGATGAGCGTATGGCCGAGGCCCGCACAACCGGCACACCTATCGCGCTTGTGATCGAAAACCTGGACCAGAAATCCCAAGACTATTCGGATATTCGCGACAAATTTCGCCCCGGCCACGCCGACTTCACCTATTGGTCCAAATATGGCCTGCGTGACTACCGCGGCGGTGGACGGGCAAGTGCGCGCGAAACCGCAGCCCGGGTGGCTGCAGGGGCGGTGGCACGCAAGGTGCTGAACCATCTCTACGGTCAGGTAGAGGTGCGCGCGGCGTTGATCCAGCTGGGAACAAATTCGATCGCGCGCGCCGGATGGGATTGGGCCGAAACCGCCAACAATCCGTTCTTCTGCCCGGACAGGGCGGCAGTTCCGGTCTGGAGCGCCTATCTCGATGGCGTGCGCAAATCCGGCTCATCCTGTGGCGGCATCGTTGAGGTGGTCGCCGAGGGTATCCCGGCGGGCCTCGGGGCGCCCGTCTATGCCAAGCTCGACGCCGAAATCGCCGCCGCACTGATGGGCATCAATGCCGTCAAGGGCGTTGAGATTGGAGCCGGCTTCGCGGCTGCGGCCTCAAGTGGCGAAGACAACGCCGACGAACTGCGTCAGGGCGCGCAAGGACCACACTTTCTCTCCAATCATGCCGGAGGCATTCTCGGTGGAATTTCGACGGGTCAGCCGATCGTTGCACGCCTCGCGGTCAAGCCAACCTCGTCGATTCTGACGCCGCGGCGTACCATCGATGTCCGTGGTGCCGATACGCAGATCGCGACCAAGGGCCGTCACGATCCGTGCGTTGCCATCCGCGCGGTCCCGGTTGCCGAAGCCATGCTCGCAATCGTACTTGCCGACCAGGCGTTGCGACACCGCGGGCAGTGCGGCTAGCACCACAGCTGTCTTTGTTCCGAAGGTCTCAATCCATAGCTCGCCCTGCTTCAGCAGATCAGGGCTCGCGCGTAGATCGCATGAGACGACGCTGAAGCTTTGGGCAGTCTCGCTGCGGGATGTGAAGGCGTGGATGCGCCCTTGTTTGGTTAGGAACGGGTGCGGCATCGGCAGCACAGTTTCCGGACGGGCCTTTGAGCACTGAGCCGCCCACAGGGCGCATCCGATCCGCCCGCGCCATCACATGCTCGCCATGGCGGCAAGCTCACCAAACCCAAGCGCGCCGCACACATCTGTAGCGGAACGCACAACGGTGATGTTACGCCGCCGCGCACCACTCACCGCGGCATTTACGCCAGCTCAGTGGCCGGCGGAAGCTTCAAATCGTGCGCATCATTTCGTGTCTTGGCCAAGTGCAGACACCCGCTTCAGGAACGTCCTGTCCTCGCGCAGCAGGAACTTTTCCTTCTGCGCGAATGCGTAAGTTTCCTGCCCCAGGGGATCGGCTGCAAGCCGGGCGCGGCAGGCCTCGTATTCGGCCAAACCTGCGATGTTGTATATGCCATAGGCCAATGTGCTTGAGCCTTCATGTGGAGCAAAATAGCCAATCAGTTCAGCACCGCACCGCGGTATCGCCAGTCCCCAATTTTGCGCATATTGGATAAACGCGTCCTTCCTCGTCGGATCGATCTCATAACGGATCACACAGGTCAGCATGGCCACTCTCCCTTTTCGACCCATGAGAATTATCCCGTTGTCCAACGCCAATGGTTCGATTAGTGTCGAAGTATGAAAGAAGGCCCCTACATTGCGCTCATTGCCAGTCTGATGGGCGATCCGGCACGCGCAAACATGCTGACCGCTCTGATCGGAAACAAGGCGCTGACCGCCAGTGAGCTGGCGCACGAAGCAGGGGTTACGCTTCAAACCGCAAGCTTTCACCTGGGCAAACTTGAGCAGGGAGCTCTTATATTTCCGCGCAAGCAAGGGCGACACAAATATTTTGCTTTGGCAGGGGACGAGGTCGCGCATGCCATCGAGGTGCTGATGGGGCTCGCGGCGAATGCCGGACACCTGCGCGTCCGGCCCGGTCCGAAGGACATGGCGTTGCGACAGGCCCGTGTCTGTTACAATCACCTCGCCGGCGAAATGGCGACACGGCTTTTCGACAGTATGATCTCGCGGCGCTTCCTGAGGCTAGACGGCGAGGATGTTCACCTTACCACTGCCGGGGCGCGCTTTGTACGCAACTTTGGGATCGAGCTTGACGCCCTGACAGCGAAACGCACGCCATTGTGCCGTCAGTGTCTCGATTGGAGCGAACGGCGCTCTCATCTGGGCGGAAGCCTCGGTCGGGCGATACTTGCGCGCATTGTAGAGCTGGGTTGGGCAAAACGTGAGCAAAATACACGTGTACTTGTCTTCAGTCGACGTGGACAAGCACTTTGGACCGAGCTCATCGCCAAACTCTGATACCGTCCGGGCGCGGCCTCACCCTGCACCACGTCAAATCAGCCAGCTCTGCGCGTCACTTCCGCCCAGGCGCGGCTCGCCAATCGGGCGGCATCAAAGCCATCGCGAGTTTGCGTTTGGTAGCGCATGCGCTCCTAAGCCTTGAGGACAACGATGAGGGCGATGCCGCCACCAGCGTAACGCTAGGCGCCCTGCCAGTGCGCGACTTTCTCAAAACTGAGAATTTTGGTCAGATAGGCGATATCAACCTGCATCGGCAAAAGACCTTCCTGTGCGAACAGGGCCTTGAGGTCGCTGCGCGCATAGCTCGCATAATAAGGTTCGTGAAACAGGCCCGGAAACAGTTCGAGCAGGCCATCGAAGCCTCGTGCGTCGCCATACTGAATAGAATCGGCGAGAACAAGGAGACCGCCAGGCTTGAGCACGCGCGCAATCTCTCTGGCGGCTCGGGCACGGATGGCCGGTGGCAATTCGTGAAACAGATAGACACTGCAGACGATATCGACGCTCGCATCGTCAAGTGCGATGGCCTCAGCGGGTCCGACCAGAAACCGTGTGTGCTGGCCGCGCCGGGCAGCCCGCCGCTGGGCGCGGGCAAGATAGGGTTCAGAAAGATCAAGTGCGATGGTCGCGAGGTCCGGACATTGCTGCTGCACAAAGGACAGAAATGCGCCGGTGCCCGCACCCACGTCGAGAAGGACCTGAGCCGCCTTACCTCGCCGCCTGAGGTAGCGGGCGATCGGCACGAAAGCACGCCGTCGCATGGCACCGGCGGTGCCGGCGAACAGCGTCTCCACCTGGAAGTCATAGAGCCGCGCCGAACGTTCGCTCAGATATCCGTCGGTCTGAAAATGGAAATTGCGCTGATAATAGGTCGGGAGCTGCTCCTTGGTTGGTTCGACGTCGCGGTGCCGGTTGTGCTTCTGGCGCTGCACCACCTTGGGCACGTCACGCAGATAGCTGACGCTTCTGCGCGCGAGGCTGAGTTCGGCCCGCCAGTCGAGTTGCGGCGGATAAAGCCCCGCCTCGACATTGCGCCAGTCTTCCGCAAACAGCGCGCCGATCGCAGCAAGAAGCTCAGCGCGGGACGGCAAGGGATGTGTGCGCCGTGTCCGGGTCCGCACCGTTTCGCCCGCCAGTAGCCGCGTCAGAAGATAATGGGTACCGTAAAATGCAACCCGCGCCGTCTGCAGTCCGGCGAAGGCCAGGCGCGCACGCGGACCCGGTTTGACCATGCTGTTCATTACCGGACAATGCGCCGGCCCGCCTTGGCGGTCCAGTCGATCTTGTGTGCGCTAAGGCCGCGTAAACACCGTCACCGTCTCGATGTGGTCCGACCACAGGAACTGGTCCACTGGCTGTACCATGCCAATGGCAAAGCCTGAGGCCACGAGCCGGCGGGCATCGCGAGCAAAGCTGGCGGGATTGCACGAAACATAAACGACGCGTTTCAGCGTTGAGGCGCAAAGGCTTTCAATCTGGGCAGGTGCCCCCGCCCGCGGCGGATCGAGCACGACACCATCAAAGCGGTTCAGTTCAGCCGGTGCGAGCGGCAGCTTGGCAAGGTTGCGTACTTCGCTGGTGACAGGTTTAAGCCCTTGGCCACGGCGGGCACCCTCGAGCAGGGCCTGAAGCGCTGCCCGATCGGATTCGACGGCATGAACCGTGGCCCGTTCCGCAGCCGTCAAGGTGAATGTTCCGCATCCGGCAAAAAGATCGGCGAGACGCCGCGTCTTGCCAAGGCCGTTACGGACAAGGTCCTGCAGTCTGGCTTCGCCAGCGCGCGTGGGCTGGAGAAAAGCCTCTGGTGGCGGCTCTACAAAAACCTTGGCGATGGCCACCCGTGGCGTCTCCATCAGCGATACGAGACGCCCGTTGAGCGTAATCCGCACCACACCAAGGGGCCCGGTCCAGCGGGCCAGTTCGGCGGTCACGGCAGGGGTTTGCGCAAGCGGCCCTGTTAGCGCCAGATCGATGCCGTTTGCACAGGCAGCAAGATAGAGCTCGATCTTCTCGCCATTGCGCAAGACCCGTCCGAGCCGCTCCCGCAAGCCGGTGACGCAGGCAAAAAGACCCGGTTCCAGGATCTGGCACAGGGTCATGTCGACAAGCGTATGACTGGCGCGCCCGTGAAAGCCGATGAGGACCTTGCCCGCCTGCATCTCGGCCTTCAGCCTGGCCCGGCGGCGCGAAAAGGGCGCGATCGGCTCCACCTCGGCCACCTCGGCAGCCACCTCATGGCTCTTCAGGGCCGTTGTGACGAGGTCGCGTTTGCGCGCCAGATAGGCCTTGGCGTCCAGGTCCTGCCACAGGCAGCCACCGCAAATACCAAAATGCGGGCACAGTGAAAGCGAAGACGGGGTCAGTTCCATGGCCTTTCCTAGCCCGCCCGGCCTCTTGAGGCCAATATGGCTCCGCGTTGACAAGGCCTCGGGCCAGCTTCATTGATCGGACGCCAAAACCTGCCGGAACACCTTGTGGCTTCCTCCCAGAACCTTGCGCCCAATGCCGTCATGAAAGCGGCCCAGTTGCTGCAGGATAATCCTGCGCGCGCCGAAGCGGAGATCGCCGCGGTCCTCAAGACCGCGCCCGACGATCCCGAGGCCCAGCTTGTGCTCGCCGTGGCACTGCGCCTCCAAGGCCGCAGCGCCGAGGCGCTCCACCTGCTTGGTCCACTTGCTGAAAAACAGCCGCAATGGGCGATTGCGCAGCAGGAACTTGGACTGGCCTTTTCGGCGCAGGGGGCGTGGCCTCTGGCGCTTGGAGCACTGCGCAAGGCGGTGGAGCTGGCACCGTCGCTGCCCAGCGCCTGGCGGGCGCTCGCCGACGCCCTTCACGCCCTGGGTGATGGGGATGAGGCGGATCTTGCTTATGAACGCTTTGTCCTTCTGGCCTCCTCGGATCCGCTTCTGAGCGAAGCTGTTGCAGCGTTGCAGAACGGCCGGGCCGACATTGCCGAATCCCATGCTCGCCTGCGCCTGCGTTTGGAGCCCAGCGATATCGTGGCTGCCCGTCTCTTGGCCGATATTTGCCGTCATACCGGGCGGGCCGAGGAGGCCGAACGGCTGCTCGGCGATGTGGTCAAACGGGCCCGCTCGTTCTGGCCGGCGCAGCTCGATTATATTGATACGCTGTTTCGTCTGGGTCGTTTTGATGAAGCGCGTGCGCGCATTGAACAGCTCCTTTTGGTGCGTCCCGATGATGGGAGCCTTTTGGAACTAAAGTCACTGGCGGTGGCCAACCTTGGTGATTATGACGCCGCCATCGGCATCCTGCGGCAGTTGCTGGCGCAAAACCCCACCGCGCGCGATGCTCTGCTGCGACTTGCCCATCTGTTGCGCGTGGTTGGCGCAACTGATGAAGCGGTCGATATCTACAACCGTGTCATCGCCCTTTATCCTGCCTGCGGCGAAGCCTATCTCGCGCTGGCCAATCTCAAGACCTATCGCTTCGCCGAATTCGAAGTTGAAGCCATCAGGCAGGCGCTGGAGGCCAAGGATCTCAGCGAGGCAACACGTATTGATCTGCGCTTTGCCCTTGGTCATGGCCTCGACCAGCTTGGCCGGTATGAAGAAGCCTTTCAGAGTTTTGCCACCGCCAACGCGCTCAAGCGCATGCAGGTTGACTTCGACCTTCATGCCGTTGAAGACACCATGGCGCGCACGCGTCAAAGCCAGAACCAGAGCTTTTTTGCAGAGCGTCGGCATGTGGGTTTGGAGGAGCGCTCTGCGATCTTCATTATCGGCATGCCGCGGTCGGGCTCGACACTGGTCGAACAGATTCTTGCCAGCCACAGCCAGATCGAAGCCCTGGGTGAATTGCGCCTGCTTTATCGGCTGGCCGGCGCCATCACCGAGGGCAAGGGCGATACCGCCTATGACACGGCGCTCGCCGCCCTTGATGGCGCATCGCTAGCCGTTCACGGGCGGACCTATCTTGACGACATTGCCAAAATGAAAACGACGCCACGTCCGGGCTTTATCGACAAGACGCCCAACAATTTCCTGCATGTCGGGCTCATCCATCTGCTGTTTCCCAAGGCCGCGATTATTGATGTGCGCCGTCATCCCATGGCCTGCGGCTTCTCAAACTTCGTGCACCTGTTTGGTCCGGGTCATGAGTTCAGTTATCGGCTGAATGAGATGGGCGGCTTCTATCGCGCCTATGTTGAGCTTATGGCTCACTATGACACGGTGCTTCCAGGGCGGGTCTTTCGTCTCTATTATGAAGATCTCATCGCAGATCCCCAGACACAGATTTCACGGCTGCTCGCTCATTTGGGTTTTGAGTTTGAAGACGCGTGTCTCACGCCCCACCTGACCCGGCGCCCCATACTCACGCCGAGTGCCGAGCAGGTGCGCCAGCCTCTGAGCCACACCCCCGACACCCACTGGCGTCACTATGAACCATGGCTCGGTCCCCTCGCCGATGCGTTGGGGTCCGTACGGGATACCTATCCCGCCGCGCCCTCGCCCTTCTGAGCGCCTGGAAGCTGTTCCCGCTTGCCATCGCCGTCTGCAATCAGGCCCGCGCTGAGAGTGCGGATCTGATGGCGCGACCGTTGCGCGATGAAGAGAGCGATGGGCTTGCTAGCCGTACAGCCTGGCGTCACACCGGGCGCAGATCTGGTACGCTCAAACACTGGCAGGCTGGCAACGGGACTGCGCATGGGACGGCACGGCGTGCATGCAGTCCCCGTGCCGTGTCCGCCCCGCGTTGACAAGGCGGCAGGGCAGCTACATTGATCGAGGGACTGTTCCTTGGAATGCGACTTTGACCCGTTCGCGAACCAGCCCTGCCAAATCTGCCGCCGCTGCTGCAGCAGCCCAATGGATGCAGACGGATCCGGCGCGGGTGGAGGCAGAACTTCGCGCCGTCTTGGCGAAGGTGCCGGAGGATCCTGACGCACTGCTTGTGCTGGCCGAGGCTTTGCGCAGGCAAGACAGGAGCCATGAGGCGCTGGCAATTCTGGTGCCGCTTGGCGAGCGCAAGCTTGGTTGGCCCATCCTGCAGCAGGAGCTCGGTCTTGCTTTTCTCGCTCAAGGTGCATGGGCTGCGGCAGCGGCGGCCTTGCGCCGCGCGGTCGAACTTGACGCCAATCTTGCAGCTGCTTGGCGTGCTTTGGGTGATGCACTTTATGCTTTGGGCCAGCTCGGTGACGCCGATCACGCCTATGAGCGCTTCGTAAAGGTCGCAGGCACCGATCCGTTGTTCCGCCAGGCCAGTGAAGCCCTGCAGAACACAAGAGCCGACAATGCTGAAAGCCAGCTGCGGTTGCGGCTCACGTCTCAGCCCACGGATATTCTGGCAGCGCGGGTTCTCGCCAATATCTGCCGTCAAACCGGCCGTACTGAGGAAGCCGAGCGACTATTATCGGAGGTGGTAACGCGCGCCCGCTCATACTGGGCGGCACAGCTGGATTACGTCGAAACCCTTTTGTCCCTGCTGAAGTTTCCCCAAGCTCTGGCCCGCATCGAAGAGTTGCTGCGCGCGCGACCTGCAAACGCAGAGCTCCTGCGGCTGAAATTGCGCGGGCTCGCTGATCTTGGTGACTTCAATGGCGCGAGTGCTGTCGCCCGTCAGCTCCTGGCGCTCAATCCGGCCGCACCGGGCGCCATGCTGCAGCTGGCCCATCTCCTGCGGGTGACCGGTGAACGCGATGAGGCCATTGATCTCTACAACCGCGCGATCGCTCGCGATCCTTATTGTGGTGCAGCCTATTTGGGTCTGGCTGGCATGAAGTCCTATCGCTTCACCGAGGTTGAAGTAGATGCGATGAAGCTTGCCCTGAAAAAGACGGATCTCGACGAGGAAACCTGCCTGTCCTTTCGCTTTGCTCTCGGCCAGGCCCAAGATCAGCTCGGACAGTATGAGGCGGCGTTCCAGAATTTCGCTATCGGCAATGCCCTCGAACGTATGCGGGTAAGCTTTGACAGCGACGCCATTGACGGCATGGTGGCACGATCCACGCAAACTCTAACCAGCACGTTCTTCGCCCGCCGCACAAATCAGCCTCAAGCAGATCCCAAACCGGTCTTCATCGTCGGCATGCCCCGGTCCGGCTCGACATTGGTCGAGCAGATCCTGGCCAGCCACAGCGATGTTGAGGCTTTGGGGGAGCTGCCCATGCTGTACCACCTTGCCGGCAGGCTGACCGGTGGCAAAGGTGATGCCGCATATCCGCAGGCAATATGCCAGCCAGACGATGGGCAGTTCGTCGAGCTCGCCGCGAGCTATCTGCGTCAAACCCAGGTCCTCAAAAGAACCTCACGCCGCTGCTTCATCGACAAGCTGCCGAATAATTTCCTGCATGTGGGACTCATTCATCTGCTGTTCCCCAAGGCGTCCATCATCGACGTGCGCCGTCACCCCATGGCCTGCGGACTGTCAAACTTCATGCACCTGTTCGGCCGCGGCCACGAATTCAGTTACCGTTTGCGCGAGATAGGCCGCTACTACCGCGCCTATGTTGAGCTTATGGCTCACTATGACACGGTGCTGCCCGGCCGGATTTACCGCGTCATCTATGAGGATCTCGTTGCCGAACCGGAACCGCAAATTCGCGCACTCCTTGCCTACTGCGGTCTCGACTTTGAGGAGGCCTGCCTGAGCCCACATGCGACGCACCGGCCGATCGTGACGCCCAGTGCCGAACAGGTGCGCCAGCCCATAAGCAAGGATAGGGGCGAGCACTGGCGGCACTACGAGCCCTGGCTCATGCCCCTGGCAGATGCCCTGGGTCCGGTGCTTGCGGCCTACCCCGCGGTACCGTCGTTCTTCTGAGCGCCCAGAAGGTATTCCCGGTTGCCATCGCCGCCCGCAATCGGGCTTTCGATGAGACCGCGGATCTGCCAGCGCGGCTGTTGCGCAACGAAGAGGGCGATGCGTTCGGCTGCAGCAAGACCCTCGGCTGTGTCACGCACAAGCCCGCCGCGGCCGATATGCTCACGGCCAACCTCGAATTGGGGTTTGACCAGGGCAACGAGCCAGGCTGTGTCGCCAGCCAGAGTCAGTGCAGGCGGTAATACCAGCGTCAGCGAAATGAAGCTGACGTCCACTACGATGGCCCGTGGCCGACCGACATACGAGGCCTCGAGCGCGCGCGCATTGACGCCCTCAAAGACCTCTACCCGCGGATCCGCGGCAAGCGCGGGGTCCATTTGCCCGTGGCCCACATCAATCGCTGTGACCTGTTTGGCGCCGCGCTCGAGCAGCACCTGGGTGAAGCCGCCAGTGGAGGCACCGATATCGAGGCAGCGAAGCTGTGCCGGCGAAAAGCCAAAATGATCAAGCGCCGCGATGAGCTTGAGTGCGCCACGCGAGACATAGGGATGAGCCGGGGTGTAGCCGACCAGGGCGCCATCCCTGAGGCGTTGCGCGGGGCGCCGCAGCACCACGCCATCAACGCTCACCTTGCCAGCGCGGATCGCTCCTTGCGCTTCGGCACGGCTCTTGGCATAGCCGTGATCAACCAGAAAGCGATCCGCCCGCGTCCCACCGCTCACGCGATTGCGGCAGCTTCCTGCTCGCGTCCCAGAGCCCCCAATGCCATGGCGACGATGGCCTTGGCATCAAGGCCTGCTGCCGCATACATCCTTTCGGGGGTGTCCTGGTCAATATAGCGATCCGGCAGGGTCATCGGCCGGAGCTTCAGGCCACGATCAAGCAGGCCATCCAGCGCCAGAAATTGCATGACCTGGGCGGCGAAGCCGCCGATGGCGCCTTCCTCGATGGTGATCAGCACTTCGTGTTCGCGGGCCAGACGTCGGATGAGATCGGTATCGAGAGGTTTGGCAAAGCGGGCATCTGCGATGGTGGCCGAAAGACCGTAATGCGCCAGCTTCTCGCCAGCCAAAAGGCACTGCTCGAGACGGGCACCGAAACTGAGGATGGCAATGGAGTTGCCTTCGCTGATGATCCGTCCCTTGCCGATCTGGAGTGCCGTGCCGATAGGCGGACGTTCCAGGCCAAGGCCTTCACCACGGGGATAGCGCAGCGCGCTGGGCCGATCATTGATCTGGACCGCCGTTGCCACCATGTGCATGAGTTCGACTTCATCACTTGGCGCCATCAGCACGAAGCCCGGCAGGGTGCCAAGATAGGCAATGTCGAACGCGCCCGCATGGGTTGGACCATCGGCGCCCACAAGTCCTGCGCGATCCATGGCAAAGCGCACCGGAAGACCCTGGATGGCGACATCGTGCACCACCTGATCGTATCCGCGCTGCAGAAATGTCGAATAGATCGCGCAGAACGGCTTCATGCCATCGGCCGCCATGCCGGCTGCGAAGGTCACCGCATGTTGTTCAGCGATGCCAACATCAAAGGTGCGCTTGGGAAAGGACTTGCCAAAAATATCGACACCGGTCCCGGAGGGCATCGCTGCGGTGATCGCCACGATGCGGGAATCCTGTTCGGCATGCTTGACGAGTTCCTGGCCGAAGACGTTCTGGTAACTCGGCGCCTTGGCGTTGGACTTCTTCTGCTCACCGGTGAGGACGTTGAACTTGTTGACACCGTGATACTTGTCGGCAGCGGACTCAGCCGGCGCGTAACCTTTACCCTTTTTGGTCACGACATGGATCAGCACCGGGCCATTCTTGCTGTCACGCACATTCTCGAGCACCGGAATGAGATGTTCGAGGTTGTGTCCGTCGATCGGACCCACATAGTAGAAACCCAGCTCCTCGAACAGCGTGCCGCCCATGGCGATGCCGCGGGCATATTCCTCGGCGCGCTTGGCGGTCAGCTCGACGGGCTTGGGCAGCCAGTGGGCGATGCGCTTGCCGAATTCGCGCAACTCACGATAGGGCCGGCTTGAAACCAGCCGTGCCAGATAGGCGCTCATCGCCCCTACCGGAGGGGCGATTGACATGTCATTGTCATTGAGAATGACGATGAGACGGGCATCCGTCGCCCCGGCATTGTTCATGGCCTCGTAGGCCATGCCTGCGCTCATGGCGCCATCGCCGATCACCGCGATGACATTGCGATCCTCGTTCTTCAGATCCCGTGCCACGGCAAAGCCGAGACCGGCAGAAATCGACGTTGAGGAATGGGCGGCGCCGAAGGGGTCATATTCGCTCTCGGCGCGCTTGGTGAATCCGGAAAGGCCTCCGCCTTGGCGCAACGTGCGAATGCGGTCCCGGCGGCCGGTGAGAATCTTGTGCGGATAGGCCTGATGGCCGACATCCCAGATCAGTTTATCATCCGGGGTATTGAAGATGTAGTGAAGCGCCACTGTAAGTTCGACCACACCCAGACCGGCACCCAGATGGCCACCGGTCACCGATACCGCATCGATGGTTTCCTGGCGCAGTTCGTCGGCGAGTTGGCGAAGCTCCTCGCGCTTCAGCGCACGCAAGTCCGAAGGTATGCGCACGCGGTCAAGAAGAGGCGTCTTGCTCGGCACTGTCATTCAAGCACTCCTTACCACCGCCTTAGTCGCGCGCTGTTACCGCAAATCTTGCGGCTGCGCGCAAAAGGTCGGCCTTTTCATCGAACAAATCAAGGTGATGCACGGCTTGCTCGGCAAGCGCGGCGCCATGCGCCTCAGCCCGTGCGAGGCCAAGGGCGGCAATGACGCTCTGCCCTGCTGGTGAAGCGGGGTCGGCCAGATCTGTGGCCATGGCGAGGGCCAGGCCGACATCTTGTCCGTATGCGGATAATGCATGGCGCGCCGAAGGTGACGCCTTGGCCAGAAGCGGCCCGGCCTCACAGCAAAAGCCTATCAACGCCGCCATGCGCATGCGCTGGCGGCGGCTGATCTGGGGCAACGAGTACGCGTCAGCGCGGGTTCCCGCCATCAGCTCGGCGCTTTGGCCGCCCAGAAGCCCGGCATGGCCGGCGCACTGGGCAAGACGCGCCATGGCTTCGGCGCGCAGAAAAGGGTCTGTCATGGCCTCGGCGGAGCCCAGAAGGGCAAAGGCTTCGGCCATGAGGCCCTCGCCGGTGAAGAGCGTCAGCGGGACGGCCGGGGTTGTGGCGAGGCCACTGGCGGCGGCGACGCATTCCACGGCGGCACAAACGCGCCCCAGAGGCTGGCGGTCGACGCCGAACAGCCGGCCGCTCTGTAGTACAAAAAATGCCCGCAGGCCCCGGTCCTGGATAAGAACCGCCGCCCGCATGGCCTCAATCAGTGCGCTTTGTGGTCCAGCAGGCTGCGGCAGCAAAGCCGTGAGCGTGCGTCCAGCGAAGCTCGCCGCTTCCTGCAACGCCGGTCCGATCATGGCGCTGGGCGCCTGCGGCTCTGTGCTCATCAATACTGTCCCGAAAAGTCCAGCTTCGGCGCTTGCGTCCGGATTGGCTTAGGAAAGATCCAAGGGCTCGAGGCCGCTTGCGCCCTTGGGCCCGGCCACCACTTTTTCCAGCCGTGTCTCGGCTGCCTTGAGTTTGGCCTCACAATGGCTTTTGAGCTTCTGCCCACGCTCGTAAAGCGCAATCGAGTCCTCGAGGTCGACATTTCCTTGCTCAAGGCGTCCGACGATCTCCTCCAGTTCCCGCAAGGCAGCCTCAAAGCTGAGTTCCTCGATTGGCTTGGGAGCTGATTTGGACGGGGCGGCGGCCATGGCCAAGGTCTTTCTGTTGCATCTCAGGGCCGGCCCATCAGGGCCTCCACATGGGCGGCCGCTGATTGTGCCAGCGCGGCGAGGTCATAACCGCCTTCCAGCGTCGACACAACGCGCCCGTCGCAAACTGTCTCGGCGAGGGTGCAGGTTTCCCGGGTAAGCCAAGCGAAGTCATTGGCGCAAAAGCGTAAATCGGCAAGCGGATCAGCCCAGTGGCCGTCGAAGCCGGCGGACAGCAGCACGATCTGGGGAGAAAACCGCTCAAGTGCCGGAAGGATTTTCTCGGCATAGGCCTGGCGCAGGGCTTTGCCATCCGAGCCGGGGGCAAGCGGGACATTGACGATATTGTCGGCCGGGCCCGCGTCATCGGCACTGCCGCTGCCGGGGTAGAGCGGCCACTGATGGGTGGAACCATAGAAAAATTCCGGATCAGACTGGGCGATCTGCTGGCTGCCATTGCCATGGTGGACGTCAAAATCGAGCACCGCGACGCGACGCAGGCCGTAGGCCGCGCGCGCGTGCAGTGCCCCTACCGCGATATTGTTAAAGAAGCAGAAGCCCATCGCCCGCGCGCGCTCGGCATGATGGCCGGGCGGACGTACCGCACAGAAGGCGTTACGGGCCTTGGCGCTCATCACAAGATCAACGGCATTGATGACCGCCCCGGCGGCCATCCGTGCCGCCTCCGCCGTGCCAGCGCTCATGATGGTGTCGGCATCGAGGGAGAGATACCTCTCGGCGCGGGCCTTTTGCGCCCAGGGCCCGAGAATGGCGTCCACGAGTTCGGGGCTGTGTACCCTCTTCAGGGCCTCAGGGCTCGCAGGTTCGGCCTCCGTTCGCATCAAATATTGAAAGGGTTCGCCCTCCAGTGACCGCAGCACTGCCCGCAGCCGGTCCGCGCATTCGGGGTGACCTGGCGGGGTATCGTGGCCAAGACAGGCCGCACTGGAGAGCAAAACCGTGGTCACAAGCGGACACCTTCACTATGCGCCAGAAGCTGGCGCGATGCAGATTGGCAACACTCGGGCAGGACCCTAGCGCGGATCTGAAAGGCCCGGAAGCCAGCGCCGGGGGCGAGCCAGCCTGCCCCTCAACCTCTCTATCTGCATAGGCAATAGCGCCACGGCCCAGGACCTTGGGTTATAATCGTGCGGCCAAGGAGGTCTCGAGTTTGCGATCATGCCGAGGCTTCACGAAAATGATGCAGAAAAGCCACAGAACCATCGGGAAACACAACGCTTTTGTGAATCGGTTTTGACCCGTTCCCTCCTCTCTCTTAGCTTCGCCGCGAAGCGGACACCCTGCGTACAAAAGACGTGGGGTCGACTGCCATCAAGGCAGAGTCCGTGGTGGCCGTCGTCGTTACGACAGAACCAAGGGGGTTCCACGTGCATCAAGAACTTAAAAGTCGCGCTCTGCGGCGCAGCCTGCTCCTCGGAGCGGCATCTGTGGCTGCGATTTGCCTGAGCGGCACTGCGTTCGCGCAGAGCTCGTCCAGCAGCCAAAGCGGCAGTTCCAATCAATCGTCCAGCAATGTCGAATCCGTCATCGTCACGGGTTCGCTCATTCCAACCACCAACCTGACGACCACGAGTCCGGTGACCGAGCTTTCGTCACAGGAAATTAAGACATCGGGCGTGACCCGTATCGAAGACCTCGTCACCCAGCTGCCGCAGGCTTTCGCGGCGCAGAACTCCACGGTGTCGAACGGTGCGACCGGCACGGCGACGGTCAGCCTGCGTAACCTCGGTTCATCC
>JAKAVI010000444.1 GCA_021817355.1 Pseudomonadota bacterium
GTTTAGTGGCTCTTTTGAATTTTGAGTGGGTTACGCGGCATGTGGGTTGATGTGCGTGAGGTCGAGTTTTCCTGCAATGAGGAAGAGGACGGTGCGCATAGTTGCGAATCGCGTGTAGCCGCGGGCCTTGCGTTTGGCGGCCTGGAAGAGGCCGTTGAGCGCTTCGATGAAGCCGTTGGTTTGGCGGCTTTGTGTCCAGGCGACGATCCCGTCGAAGTGCTGTCGGATCATACTGGCGACGTCCTTCATCGGCGCGACCTTGGACCGCAGGACGTTTGTGCACCACTGCTTGAGCATGGCGGAGACGACGTTGATTTGCTTACGGTCAAGAATTTCGCGCAGATGTTCGCGATAGAGCCATGCGCGGGCCGTGCGTTTGGTGGCGGCCTGGGCGATCATGGCGTCGAGGTCGGCTCGGCCTTCGTCGGTCAGGCGGGTACGGTCCTTGAGCAGGGTCCAGCGCAGCCCTTTGAGGCTCGGGTCGGTGCGCTGTTCGAGGCGTCGCATCTGGTCGACAGCGGCCGACGCATGGGCGACGACGTGGAACTTGTCGAAGGTAATTCGGGCGTTGGGCAGGTGCTTGGTGACGCCCTTGATGAAAGCCGGCGACATGTCGATGCTCACCGAGCGGACCTGGTCGGGCGTGCCTTTGTGCGCGGCCAGATATTCTGCGAAGCGGGTGACCGTTTTGGCGTCTTTGCCCTCGGTAACGAACACCACCTTCCGCTCGCCCATATCGGCGGCGATGGTCAGGTAATTGTGGCCACGCCGGCAGGACGTTTCGTCGACCGCCACCGCGGTCACCGCCGACAGATCGGCCTCGGCCAGAGCAAGATCGACATAGTGCGAACAGATCGCATGGACGCGATGCCAGGACAGACCGACCAGCTTGGCCACGGCGGCAAAGGTCATCTGTTGGGCCATGGCCAGCACCAGCGCCTCGAACAGCAGCGTGAAGCCAGCGAGTTTGCCGAACCAGTCGGGTTGGTATTGGACGACCTTCCCGTCGGGCAACTTCACGCGCGGCGTCCGGACGTGCAGGAAGCATTCGTGCTGGAAGAAGTTGAGGTGACGCAGGCGTTTGATCTGGGTGTCGTGGACAGGATGCACGCCCGCCACGTCTGGCACCGGAAACCGCGTCCCGGCAACGAAATCGACGCTGATGGTCAGCGTCTTCTGAGCCGCGTTGAAATCGACGCCGTTGACGTACCACGGCTTGGTAATGCCCAAGGCCAATTCGAAGAGTTGGTTTTGCATCCGCGCACGCTCCTCTCAAGTCCCACCTGCGCTCGAAATGGCAAGGCGGCGCTCGGCCATCAAGGACGCTTCGCGCCGCTGCACGGTGGCCGATGGCCATCCTTGACCGCCGACCACCGCCTCGCCCACGGGAAAGGCAGGTCGGGACGGAGGGATGGTCTCTTCGATCGAACAAAGGAATGGATGGGCTCTCGGCGTCCGCCCGCCAGCGCCGCAGTCTCAACCCACTCGGATTTCAAAAGAGGCATAATTACCCACCCCCCTTGCCAGAACCAGTAAATTGCCCACGGCGAATTTTGAGTTAATGTTCAAGCTCTCGAACGATCGTGTCACGCAGACGGACAGCAGCGGGGCTCAGGTCCGGAGCTTCGATCAGCGCCATTTCAGTGTCCTTCAGATCGGGAAGCCCAAGAGCCTCATCATTGAGAACGATGAGATCAATCGGGACCATCTCTTTCGGCAGCACCGTGACGCCGAGGCCCGCGCGAACCGCTGCGTGGGCGCCGGCCAGGGAGCCACACGTATAGGCGATACGCCACGGCCGCCCTATAGCGTCGAGCGAATCGGTCGCCCGCTTGCGATAAACGCACGGTCGCGGCGAGACAATGAGCGGAAGTGGACCCTCTGTCTCTGCGATCTGCCTGTTGGCAGCAGCCCATACGAGCGGTTCCCGCCACACGCGGATGCCGCCGATCGCCTCTGAAGGCTCGCGCTTGACGAGCGCGATGTCGAGACCACCGGCGCGGAAGCGCTCGAACACATCGCGCGTCAGCTCGCAGGTCACTTCAAGGGCGACCCGAGGATGGGCGCGCGCGAACTTGGCCAGCACGCTCGCCAAGAGGCTGGTCGCGAAGTCCTCCGGCGCCCCGAGACGGACGACGCCCGAAAGCTCACGCTCGGTAAAACGCGCTATCAGGTCGTCGTTGAGACGCAGGAGGCGCCGGGCGTGATCGAGCAGCAGCTCCCCCTCGCTTGTCAGCGACAAATGTCGGGGCGTCCTTTCCAGAAGCTTCACCCCGAGTTGATCCTCCAAGCGCTTCATTTGCAGCGAGATAGCCGACTGTCCCCGCCCCAGCCGCCCTGCGGCCCGCGACAACCCTCCGCATTCCACAACGGTCACGAAAGCGCGCAAGAGGTCGGGATGGATGTTCATGCACGTATCCAAGGAACTTATCATAAATTGACGATTACAATCTTAATGTCAAGAAAAATCAATTTTGATAATCTTATGATGATCTTTATCCTGTCGCTACGCAGGAATGCACCAGGAGGATCAACCATGAACACTCGGACGAAATCGGATGGCCTTGCCGGCTTGGAGAATCTGTCCAGGAAGTACGGTGCGGTTCCGGTAACCGTGGCCTTCGGCGACGGGATCGGGCCGGAGATCATGAAAGCCAGTCTTAAAGTGCTGATCCAGGCTGGGGCTAACATCGCCATCGAACCGATCGACATTGGGGAGAGCCTCTACCTCGCGGGCAACACCTCCGGGATCGGGCCGGAAGCATGGGATAGCCTGCGGCGTACCAAGGTGTTCTACAAGGCGCCGATCACGACGCCACAGGGCGGCGGATACAAAAGCCTCAATGTGACGGTGCGCAAGACGCTCGGTCTTTTCGCCAACGTCAGACCCTGCGTCGCCTATCATCCTTTCATCGCGACCAAGCAGCCTGGCATGGACGTCGTCATCATTCGCGAGAATGAGGAGGATCTATACGCAGGTATCGAGCACCGCCAGACCGATCAGGTCTATCAGTGTCTGAAACTAATCTCGCGGCCAGGCTGCGAGAAGATCGTGCGCTACGCCTTCGAATATGCGCGCGCTCGTGGCCGCCGGAAGGTCACCTGCTTCACTAAGGACAACATCATGAAGCTGACCGACGGCTTGTTCCACAGAATTTTTGACGAAATTGCCGCTGACTATCCCGAAATCGAAAACGAGCACTGGATCGTCGACATCGGCGCAGCAAAGCTGGCTGACACGCCGCTAGCCTTCGACGTAATCGTGATGCCTAATCTCTATGGCGATGTGCTGAGCGATGTAGCCGCCCAAATCGCGGGCTCCGTCGGCCTTGCGCCGTCGGCCAATATCGGCGAGCAATGTGCTATGTTCGAAGCGATCCACGGCAGCGCGCCGCGGCGAGCAGGCCAGGATGCGGCTAATCCCTCTGGCCTTCTTTTGGCCGGGGGCATGATGCTGGCGCATATCGGCCAGCCCGAAATTGCCAAGCGCGTCCACAATGCCTGGCTCAAGGTGATCGAGGACGGCATTCATACCTATGATGTTTTCAAGGATGGTATATCAAAACAAAAGGTTGGCACAGCAGCGTTCGCTGAGGCCGTGATCGAGCGACTTGGCCAAATGCCGGAGACGCTGCGGGCGGTCGCTTATGAAGGCGCATCAAAGCCCTTCGCTGTACCGCAGGCCAAGCTGCGGACACCGGCTCGAAAAGAACTGGTTGGGATCGACGTCTTCGTCCACGCAACCAAGCCCGTGGAGGAACTCGCCCGCGACATGCAGGCGACGGCCGACGAGATTTTCGCGCTTACCATGATCACCAATCGTGGCGTGAAGGTCTGGCCGGAGGGCCTGCCGGAAACCTTTTGCACCGACCACTGGCGCTGCCGCTATCTTGCGCGGCCTGGCAAGCAGTTCAACAAGGTGATGATCGTAGATCTACTCAAAAAACTTACCTACATGGGGGTGGACTTCATCAAAACCGAACATCTTTATACCTTCGATGGCGAAGCTGGATACTCTCTCGGCCAAGGTCAGTGAGAAAGCAAAGCATGCTGCCGGAGGGAAAGAAGGAACTGATCGGCTTTCAAGTCGGGGTGCGGGAAAGTACGCGAAGCTGGCACGAACTGTCGGTCGATCTGAAGGCCCGCAGCCTGACCATCGCGCCGCGGTTGGCGACGGATGACGGCGCCTGGACATGGCGGAAGCTGAAGTGGGAAAACCCGTTGCCCAAAGTCATTCAGGGCAATAAATCCAGAACGGCGTCGAGGTTATCCCAACGCCAGAAGAGAACGCCGCCTGATCACCAACGTCACCCAAATTCCAACATAGCTCACATTACCGAGAGGTGCCTCTGATGAAAAATCCTGAACGAGCCGCAGGCACCCCGGCGTTCGCCGTCCCCTCCGGCGCCGACAAGG
>JAKAVI010000100.1 GCA_021817355.1 Pseudomonadota bacterium
GCAGGTCGAGCCCGGTCTGGCTTATATAAAGGGCGTAGCGAGACTGATCCTTGAAGTCGGGGCTTATTGAAAGGGCAAAGGGGGTGACCCGGGCGGCGCCACCAAAAAGCGGATTGTAGGTTTGTGCCGCAAGTTGGGCCATGGCGGCGGCGATGGCATCAGAGTTGGTGAGATGCGCAAAGCGGGCGAAGTCCTCTGAGGCCGGCTTGAGCCCTGCTGCATCGAGGGTCTTGACGTTCATGAAGGCAGCATAGAGGTCGCGCAGCTTCTTCTCGTCGGGAGTGAGCTTGGCGTAGGGCTCGGCGTCCAAACTGGCAACGATGGCGCCAAGCTCATGTTCGGTGCGTTTGGCAATGTCGAGCCACACGCCGGTCGAGGTGCGGTCCGCCGGTATCGTCGCATGTTTGAGCCAGTTGCCGTTGACATAGTTGAAGAAGTTATTACCCGGAGCCACGGTGGTATCCATCGCGCTCAGGTCAACGCCCCAGGTGCCGAACTTCGCCTTGCCCGCAAGGGCTGGTGCGGTGACCAGCCCCGCGGCAACCGTACCGGCAAATAGCAATGGCATCAGACGCATCATAGCCTCCCGCAATGGCCAAGAGGGGCGTGAGCCCTCATCGTGCACGGCAGGCTAAACCGGGCGCTTGCCGGCGCGCAACCTGCCTTTTGATCACATCCGGGGTAATGGGCGCCTCCGCCCCTCGGGCGTGGCGCGCTGGCTTGTGCGCTCCTACAAGGGGGCAGGCCAAGACCCAGCGATGGTGCCTGTTCCTGCCTGCAGATTGATGCAGCAGCCTCAGCGCTCCCTCAGCCGATGGGGCCCTCCGCAGGGCATCGGGGTGGACTTGTCAGAGGACCACTTTTGGCTGTGCGTCCCAGGCGGTGTTCGAAAACGTCGCAAGCCTTTGACGCGATTGTATTGCTTGAAGAATGCAGCACACCGAAGAGTGACGCAGGAAAACGACACTCTGCGTGTCAATTGTCGTTGCTGCATCGAACTCCTCATTTCTCGGTCAGGTAGGAACGGATTTTACGCTGTGCTTAGAGTGGTTGCATGAACCAGCACACGTCATGTGAGGACCACTTCCGTAACTGTTGGCAGCTGCCATGCCCCAACAGGCAGAACCCGGACTTATGGGGCAGATTCACACCGGGCGAGTAAAACTGCTGCACGGAATGAAATTGCAGTATAGAGTTCGCGGTGGAGATCCGAACCGGCGAATGGGACACTGTGCCTGGGGCTAAGACAGAGCGCGCTGAAGCAGGAAGACTTCAGCACGCATTCAATCGCTTCGTCGCTAAGCTCGACGCAAGCCTTACACCTGCGTCGCTGCGCGACACCATGGCCGATGTGGCGGCACTGTTCGGCATCCGCCACATCGCCTATCTGGCTCTGACACCTGGCCGCGGACGCCGACCGAATATCATCGCGACCTATCCGGAGGCCTGGGTCGAACATTATCAGAAATCGCGTTATCACCGGCTCGATCCGGTGATTGTCAGCCTCGCCGAGCGAAGGGATTCGTTCAGCTGGGAAGTCGAACGCGCCGTGGCATCGCCGCGGTTGCGCCAGTTCTATGACGAAGCCAGCTTCTTCGGTATACGGGCCGGCCTCACCATCCCGCTTTACGACGCGCAGGGACCGGTAGCGGCGCTGACGCTGGCGACTGCAACGGGCCTGAATGATCTGCCGCAAATGCTGTTCTCTGAGGAAAATGTGCTGCAGCTGATGGGTGTACTTCTGCACAAGCGCGCCCACGAGCGGATCGCCGGACCACGCATGGTGGCTGGCGTGAAGCTGTCGCGCCGTGAATATGAATGTCTGGAATGGGCCGCCGCTGGCAAGTCTGCTACTGACACCGCGTCGATACTGGCTCTTGCACCAAGCACGGTGACCGATCACCTGAGCCGCGCCAAGGCCAAACTCGGCGTGCGTACGATCGTTCAGGCCGTCGCTTTGCTCGCGCGCACCACAGCCGGGCAAAACCCTCCCAAACTATAGGGCGTGTGTCATTGATGGATCTGGTCCTCCAATTGGGAGCATCTCTCACTGGAAGGCTCAGATGGTTCTGCTCATTTCTCCGCACCGTCACCACGAGTTCTCGGGCATCCTCGATGACATTTATCGGCTGCGCTGCCGCGTCTTTCGGGACCGCCTGAACTGGCAAGTGCACATCCAAAACGGCATGGAACGGGATGGGTTTGATGCCTTACGCCCGGTGTGGCTGCTGCTTGTAACCGCAGCTGGGTCCATTGGCGGCTGTGTGCGGTTGTTGCCGTCGCTGGGTCCAACCATGCTGGGCGAAGTCTTCAGTGAGCTTCTGGATGGCAGCGCAGTACCGGCGCGGGAGGATATCTGGGAGAGTAGCCGGTTTGCCGTCGATCTTGACCGCGACACGGCCGGCCCCTCGGGTCTTGGGACTGCAACCTATGAACTCTTTGCCGCGATGGTTGAGTTCGCGCTGGCGCACAAATTATCGGCAATCATGACCGTTACGGATGTACGCGTTGAGCGCATCCTGCGTCGCGCCCGCTGGCCGTTACAGCGTCTTGGCGGCGCAAGACCTTTAGGTGCCACCACCGCAGTTGCGGGTCTGCTGCCGATCTCCGAAGAGGTATTGCGGCAATTGCGTGCGGCCGGCCGGCTGTGTGGACCGGTGTTGTGGCAACCCGCCTGGGAGGCGGTGCGGTGAGGGGCGGGCGCGAGACCTGCCCGGTGGCTGTGCACGCGCGCGGCAAGCCCCTGTGGCCCTGGAGCGGACTTTCCACCCCGCCTTCGCTGTCGCGTGCGGCCTGGGCATGGGAATTTTTGCGGCGTAATCCGCATTTTATCGACGCACTGGCGTTTGCGACGGTCCAGTTCCAGGAGGAAGACCCGATTGGACGGTTCCGTGTTTTCCGCGCTCCCGAACTCGCAGGGATTGGTGGTACTGCCTGTCTTTATGCATCATCGGCCGACCAGGATGCGGCGCATGCCGATGTCGTGTGGCACCCCGACATCTACGCTGGCGTTCTGAGAGCTTTTGCCATCGCGGTTCCAATCCGGGGCCGTCCGCCTCTTCGTCTGGCCGGGTTGCCACTCGATGGCGTTCTCATCCGCAGTGGCGAAGTACAGCATCTGCTCGTGCGGGACGGACATTACAGTCTACAGCTCTGCGTGAGTGGCACGGATCTGCGTCATCCGGTGCATATCTTCCCTGAGCCAGGGGTTGGGCCACTGCGTGGCGCATCGCTTCGGGCCTGGTACCTCTTGCTGGATCTCGAACGCAGTGCCGCCTTGCGCCTGCCATACCTTGCTCAGCCCCGTCCGGCGGCCCGCCTGTTTCAGGTTTTGACGGCGCTTGATGGCTGGCGCGCGGGCCTCGCCCAGCGCCAGATCGCGATCGCCCTTTTCGGGGCTGCGCGTGTCGCAAAGGAATGGCGTGATCCTCATGACTGCCTGCGCGATTGCGTCAGGCGGGCCATTGCCCGTGGCCGCCAGCTGAGTGAGGCGGGATACCAGCGTATATTGGCAGCGCAAAGGCAGTGGGGCTGAGTTTCCGACATGGCTAGAGTTTATGGAGCAGGTTTGCTGATGCGGGCCTCTGGCGGAACCCTGTCAGTGCCCGCGATCAACTGCCGTCGTCTCTCGCCGGCAACATAATCGGGGCGATGAGTGCCGATCCCTGGTTTCTCGGGTTTCCGACCGCCCGATCGACGGGCCAGAGGTCGATGTCCTCGGCGGGCACATTCTGGGAGAGGCAGCGAAGGCGCGTCTGGGGACTTTCGAGCCATGCCGGCCAATCAGAGGGTGCCAGTAGCAATGGCATGCGGTCATGTATCGTGGCCACGGTAGGATTGGCGGGGCAGGTGATGATGGTAAAGGTGTCCTGCTCGGTCAGGTGTCGCTCCTCCCAAAGTCCGGCAAACGCAAAGGGAGCGCCATTTTTGCGCTGCAAGAAATAAGGTTGTTTGGCGGCGGCGGTCCTGCCCGCCGCCCATTCGTAGAAGCCGTCGGCGACAACGAGGCAGGGGCGCGCGCGGAAGGCCTCTTTATAGGCCCGGCCTGTAGCAACAGTCTCGCATCGCGCATTGATCATGCGCGCGCCGTCATGTGGTGATGCCGCCCAGGGTGGTAAGAGACCCCAGCGCAGCTCTACGAGTTCACGCCTGCCATCCTGCTTCAGACGGACAACGAAGCTCGTCTGGGTTGGAGCTATGTTGTAGTGCGGTTCAAAGTTCGAAGGCGACTGCGGGTAAAGCGTGTCGCTGAGCTCGTAAAGTTCCTTCAGCTCGCGCCAGCTGAAGCGATTGGTAAAGCGGCCACACATGCGGATCGGACCCCTCCTGAGCTGCAATCGTGGGGCCGCCAAGCTGGCAAGCGCCTGGAAGTGCCGCCGCCATCAGGCTTCCGGCCCGGAGGATCA
>JAKAVI010000104.1 GCA_021817355.1 Pseudomonadota bacterium
GGCACTGGCCGCCGTGCCATCGCGAACGCGTCCGACAATGCCCTGCAGGATGCCGGCGAGACGGAAGAAATTATATGCGGCATAATAGTCCATGTTGGGAATGGTATTGCGCCCGGTGCGCGCGCAATACTGGGCGGTATAATCCTCAAGACTTGGAATTCCCAATGATTTCAAATCGCTGCCCAGCAAGGTCGTGGTTCCGGCGGTGCCCCCTCCCGGCGGCATCTGCCATTGCATCAGGTGATAGGTGAAGTCGGCCATGGGATCGCCGATGGTGGAGAGTTCCCAATCGAGCACCGCGAGGATCTTCGGCTCCGTCGGATGAAGGATCATGTTGTCGAGGCGATAATCGCCATGGACGATGGAGCTGCGCTCCCCTGGCGGCAGGTTGGCCGGCAGCCAGTCGATGAGCTTGTCCATTTCGACAATGGTTTCCGTTTCCGACAGCTTGTACTGTTTGGTCCAGCGTCCAATCTGTCTGGCAATATAGTTACCAGGTTTGCCAAAATCCTCGAGGCCGAGTTTACGGTAGTCGAGTTGATGCAGGCGGGCCAGGGTCTCGTTCATGGCGTCGTAGATCGCGCTGCGCTCGCGGGGCGAGCAATCCGGAAGCAGGGGCCCCCAATAGATCCGGCCTTCCACGCAGTCCATCACGTAAAACGGCGTTCCGATCACGCTTTCGTCCTCACACAGCACATAGGGCTTGGCGACGGGAAAGCCTGTGGGATGAAGGGCGCGGATGACCTTGTATTCGCGGTCCACTGCGTGCGCTGACGGCAGAAGTTTTCCTGGTGGCTTGCGCCGCAGCACATATTTGCGATTGGGTGTGATCAGCTGGTAGGTGGGGTTGGATTGGCCGCCCTTGAACTGGCGCACTTCCATCGGGGTCTGGAAGCCTTCGATGTGCGTTGCCAGATATTTGGCGAGGCTTTGGGTGTCGAAACGGTAGCGTTCGGCCACCTCCTTGGTACCAGAGAACTTCTCCTGACGATCGTCGCTCTCACTCACGCGCGCTTCTCCTCGAATAAAATTGCAAGCAGGATGATTTTGAGCCGTTCAGGGCGGCGGGCACAAGGTCACGGTGGCCGTTAGCCCCTTGCCTCTTCACGGGCGACGGCGCGCCAGCCGATGTCGCGGCGGCAAAAACCCTCCGGCCAGTCGATCTTGTCCACTGCGGCATAGGCCAGGGCCCGGGCTTCGCTTACACTCCCCCCGCGGGCGCTGATGGAGAGCACACGCCCGCCATTTGCCACCAGCTGATTGCCGTTCTTTGACGTTGCGGCATGAAAGACAAAAGCGTCGGCGAGGCCGCCATATTGGTCGAGCCCGTGGATCGGGGTACCCCTGAGGTAGGTGCCGGGATAGCCCCTGGCGGCCATGACCACGGTGAGAGCCACATCGCTGTTCCAGTCGAGAGTTATGCCCCTGAGATTGCCCTTGGCAGCAGCCACCAGCGCCGGCAGAAGGTCACTTTTCAGGCGCAGCATCAGCACCTGGCATTCCGGATCGCCGAAGCGGCAGTTGAACTCGATGAGCTTGGGGCCTTGCTGCGTCAGCATCAGACCGGCAAAAAGTACGCCGCGATACTCCGTGCCGGCGCTTGCCAGCGCGGTGATGGTAGGTTCGACAATGCGGCGCATGACCTCCTCCTGCAGGCCTGGGGTCATGAGCGAGGTCGGCGAGTAGGCGCCCATGCCGCCCGTGTTCGGCCCGAGGTCGCCATCACTTGCGCGCTTGTGGTCCTGGGCGGCGCCCAGGGCGAGGATCCGCTGTCCATCACTGAGGACAAAGAAACTCAGCTCCTCGCCCTCGAGAAACTCTTCCACCACGATCTGCTGGCCGGCGCTGCCGAAGGCTCCGCCGAACATCGCGTCAATCGCCTCGTCGGCTTCGTTGGCATGCGAGGCGATCACCACGCCCTTGCCCGCAGCAAGACCGTCCGCCTTGATCACTACCGGATAGCCAAGTTTCGCCGCGTAGGCCTTGGCCGGTGCTGGCGTGTCGAACCGCTGATAGTCCGCGGTCGGGATGTGGTGGGCACGGCATAGGTCCTTGACGAAGCCCTTGGAGCCCTCGAGCCGCGCTGCCGCCATCCCTGGCCCCAGGGCCAGAATTCCCGCTTGCGCCAGGCGATCTGCCAGGCCGGCGACCAGCGGCGCTTCGGGGCCGATGACGACAAAGTCCACGGCCTTTTGCCGGGCAAGGTCAACAAGGCCGTCCAGGTCGTCCGCGGCGATGGCGACACATTGGGCGACTGCTGCGATACCGGCGTTGCCAGGAGCGCAGAAAAGACGCCCCAGAAGGGGACTCTGTCGCAGTTTCCAGGCCAGCGCATGTTCCCGCGCACCAGATCCAACCAGCAAAACGTCCACCGAACTCTTCCTCTTACAAGGTGCATTCCTGAGCGCGATGTAGCATGAATGGCCCATGAGCGAAGCCTCTCAACGCCTGAACCTTGGGGAATTCACGGTAAGCGAGCTGTCCGCGGCGCTGAAGCGCACGGTGGAGGATGCCTTTGCCTTCGTTCGTGTCAGGGGCGAAATCAGTGGCATCAAGATTGCTGGCTCCGGTCACGTCTATTTCGACCTCAAAGACGAGAAGGCGGTCCTCAACGCGGTCATATGGCGGCCAACGGCCCGGACGCTCCGCCTGCGCCCTGAAGCGGGCATGGAAGTGATCTGCAGTGGCCGCATCACCACCTATGCGGGTTCGTCGCGCTATCAGATTATCGTCGAGGAGCTCGAATTGGCAGGAACCGGCGCCCTGATGGCGCTGATCGAGCAGCGCAAGAAGAATCTGGCAGCGGAGGGGCTGTTTGACAGTGCCCGCAAGAAGCCGCTGCCCTTCCTGCCCGACGTGATAGGGGTGGTGACCTCGCCATCCGGAGCTGTCATCCGCGATATCCTGCATCGCCTGGCCGAGCGCTTTCCGCGCCGGGTCTTGCTGTGGCCGGTGGCGGTCCAGGGCGAGAAGGCTGCTGGGGAAATCGCTGCGGCCATTGCCGGCTTCAATGCCCTCCCGGTCGACGGACCGTTGCCCCGGCCTGACGTTGTGATCGTGGCACGCGGTGGTGGCTCGGTCGAAGACCTGATGGCCTTCAACGACGAGGCGGTGGTGCGCGCGGCAGCGTCCAGTCGCATTCCGCTGATTTCCGCAGTGGGCCATGAGACGGATACAACCTTGATCGATTATGCATCGGACCTTCGGGCGCCAACGCCTACGGCAGCGGCCGAACTCGCCGTTCCGGTCCGGGCCGATCTGATTGGCCAGGTTCACGATCTGGAGCGGCGCAGCCAGCGCAGCTTTGTGCGGGCGATGGGCGAACGGCGCACCCGACTCCATGGGCTCGTACGCGCATTGCCACGGGCGTCACAATTGTTTGCCGCATCGCAGCAGCGGTTTGATGCGGCGGGCGCGGGCCTTGCAAATGCGCTCCAGCGTCATCTGGCGCTCCACTGGCAGGAGTTCACGCAGATCGCCACCTTGTTGCGTCCCCAAGGTGTCAAGCACAAGCTCGACGCTGGTGGTGAACGCAGCACTATGCTCGTACAGCGTCTGGAGCGGATCATCTGCGCCAAGCTCGGCGAGCTCGCCCGCAACGTGGAAGGGCTCGGTCGCGTCCTCGATAGCGCCAGTTATCGGGCGGCACTGGCCCGTGGCTTTGCCCTGGTGCGAGCGGCCGATGGCCATCTTCACCGCTCTGCCGCAGGTCTGGAATCCGGTGAACGCCTTGTACTCATCTTCGGCGATGGTTCGCGGCAGGCCACGGTCGCTGACGAGGCGCAAAAGGCCCTTACCGGCCACGTCAAATGAAGCCAAGGATCACTGCCTGCGCGTGGCGGCCTGTGACCATTACAATTTATAAAATGACGGTACGGGCCTTCAATTCGCCGGGCTTGTGGCTTATTTTCCGTGAGGGACAGGATAAACCATGAACCGAATGGATCGCGATTTTCGGCCGGACGGCGAGGCCATACTAGAGTATCTCGACGGGGAATATCATGTCGTTCGCCCCGGCTCCTATGTCATATGTGCGGTGTCGGGCACGCAAATTCCCCTCGATGCGCTGCGCTATTGGAGCGTTGATCTACAGGAGGCCTATGCCTCGCCCGTTGAGGCCCTGAAGCGGTTTTCGCTCGCGGGTCTTACCCCAAAATGATAGCCCGCCGTGAGCTTCTGGCGCTCGGGGCGCTCGGTTGGATGCTGCCGGCCTGGGCGCATGATCTGCTGCTTGCTGTCCCGGCTGCGGTGGAGCAGGGCAAGCTCGTGTTGGGCAAGACCCGGCCAGGCGCAAATATCACCGTCGACGGAGCCCCGGTTGAGGTCGGGGCCGATGGCCTGTTCACCTTTGGCATCGCCTATGACCGTACCGCATCAGCCCGTGTAGAGGCCCGGATGGGCGG
>JAKAVI010000415.1 GCA_021817355.1 Pseudomonadota bacterium
CAGTTCGAGCCACCGGAGCGGCGGCTGAAGCAGGCCGCGGAAGATTATACCCAATGGTTCTTCGCCCGTCTGCGCAGTGTGGAAGAGGCGCTGGCAACGCGTGATTATCTCTGCGCTGAGCGCTTCACCATTGCGGACATCTGCGTGGGCTATGCGCTGGTGCTGGCCGACCAGTTGGGGCTCAGTGGCGGTTTCAAGCCCAATACCGAGGCCTATTTCCGTCGCCTGACCGCGCGCCCGGCTTATTTGCGCGCCACAAGCCTGTGAGGATGAGATGAGCGAGAAATTTTCCGGCGGCCATAGCCCGATCGATTTCGATCACCGCTATCAGAGCCCGCTTTATAACGAGGATCACCGCGCCTGGCGTGCCACGCTGCGCAAGTTCATTGAAGTCCAGATCATGCCCCATGTAAACGAGTGGGACGAGGCTGGCGAATTCCCCCGTGAGCTTTACCGCAAGGCTGCGGCTGTGGGCCTGATCGGCATCGGGTATCCGGCCGAATATGGCGGAACACCGGTCAATGATCCGATGTATTCCATCGTCACCGCCGAGGAAATGGCGCGTATCGGCGCCGGTGGCATCAATGCCAGCCTCATGGTGCACGGTATCGGCCTGCCACCGGTGCTGGCCATCGGCTCCGACGAGATGAAGGCCCGCATTGCCCCCCAGGTGCTCGCCGGTGAAAAGATCCATGCCCTGGCCATCACCGAACCTTCCGGTGGTTCGGACGTCGCCAATCTGCGCACCCGCGCCGTACGCCGTGGCGACCATTATGTGGTCAACGGCTCGAAGATGTTCATCACCGCCGGGGTGCGTGCCGATTACTACACCGTAGCAGTGCGCACCGGCGGGGAGGGGGCCGGCGGCATCTCGCTGCTGCTGCTGGAGCGCGACATGAAGGGGTTCACCCGCACACCGCTGAAAAAGCAGGGCTGGTGGGCATCCGATACCGCCGCGCTTTATTTCGATGATGTCGAGGTGCCCGCAGAAAACCTCATCGGGTCCGAGAACCAGGGCTTCATCGGCATCATGCGCAACTTCAATAGCGAACGCATCGGCATGGCCGCCGGCGCCAATGCCTATGCCCGGGTCTGTTTCGAGGATGCGCTGGCCTGGGCACGCGAGCGCAAGACCTTCGGCAAGCGTCTCGCGGATCATCAGGTGATCCGGCACAAGTTTGCCGAGATGGCGCGCAAGATTTCCGCAACCCAGGCCTGGCTCGAGCAATGCGTGGTGCGGGTGAAGGCTGGGGAAACCCCGGTGGCGGATTTGTCGCTGCTCAAGGTCCAGGCGACCTTGACCATGGAATATTGCGCCCGCGAGGCGATGCAGGTCATGGGCGGCGCCGGCTACATGCGCGGCTGCCGGGTGGAACGCATCTATCGCGAGGTAAGGGTCAATGCCATTGGTGGTGGCTCGGAAGAGATCATGCGTGATCTCGCCGCCCGCCAGCTCGGAATCTGAACGGAGCCTGAAGATGAGCTTGTCGATACAGGAACTGGATGAGTTTCGCGCCGAGGTGCGCGCCTGGTTCAAGGAGAATCATCCTGCCGATCCCGGCTTCCTCCTGCCGCAGTCCTTCATGGAGGTCGGCACGGACGCGCAATTCCACTTCCTGCGCGACTGGCAGCGCAAGGTCTATGACGCGGGCTATCTCGGCATGGCCTGGCCCAAGAACTATGGTGGCGGTGGCCATCCGCAGGTGCTGCAGGACATCGTCACCGGCGAGATGGTGCGCCGCAAGGTGCCCTTCATGGTCAACACCATCGGCCTCAACTGGGCCGGGCCACTGATCCTGCATATGGGATCGGAAGAACAGAAGAAGGCCTATATCCCCGGGATCCTCAGTGCCGAGGACATCTGGTGCCAGGGCTTCTCTGAGCCCGATCATGGCTCTGACCTCGGCAGCGCGCAGCTGAAGGCGGAACGTACCGGGGGTGAGTTTATCCTCAATGGCTCAAAGATCTGGACCAGTCTCGGGGTCTACGCCAAATACATGATCCTCCTGGCGCGCTCCAACCCGCAGGCCAACAACAAATATGAGGGGCTGAGCTTCTATCTCATTCCGATGAAGATCGACGGCATCGAGGTACGCCCCATCCGCAAGCTTACCGGCGAATATGGCTTCAATCAGACCTTCTTCCGTGACGCACGTGTGCCCGAGAGCTGCCTGATCGGCGGCGAGGGCAATGGCTGGAAGGTGGCGATGGCTACCTTGATGTTCGAACGCGGCGCCGCTGGAGGTCAGGCTGGCGGCCATTCGATGATGACGACCGAGGTTTCCGAAGTGGTGGCGTTGGCGCGCACGGCCAGGCGTGGCGGCCAGCCGGCGATCGAAGATCCTCTGGTTCGCGACCAGCTTGTGCGCTTTCTCATCGAAGAGCGTGGTCTTGCGCTCAATGCGGCGCGGGCAAAGGTCAAACCGCTCACCTCCGAATATCCGCTCTCCATAGCCATGTCGGGCAAGCTGGCATCGAGCGAGTTTCAGCGGCGTCTCAATCAGTTTGCACTTTCGCTTCAGGGAGCCAACGGCGCCTATTATGTCGGCGATCCACATGCCATCGATCGCGGACTGTGGCAGCGGGCTTATTTCAACGCCTTCTCCGCCACCATCGGCGGCGGCACCAGCGAGATCCAGCACAACATCATCGGCGAGCGCGTGCTCGGCCTGGCCAAGAGCTGAGGGGACCAAGATGGCCGACACTGGCAATAGACCCAAGATTTCCTTCAGCGATGAGCAGGCACAGCTCCTCGAGATTGCAGCGCAATTTGCCAAGGATAAATTTCCGCTCTCTGCGGCCCGCGCCCGTATTGCCGCGGAGGAAGATCTCAGCCGCGAGATCTGGAGCGAAATGGCTACTTTAGGCTGGCTCGGCGTCGCAATACCGGAAGAGTATGGCGGTAGCGGTCTCAGCCTTGCTGAGGTTGTCACCATCGTTGAGCCGCTGGGCCGGCAGGTCGCCGGCACGCCGCTCATTTCGACCACGCTTCTTGCCCAGGCACTGCGTCTGGCCGGTACCGAGGCGCAGAAAAAGGCGTGGCTGCCAAAGCTTACCGAGGGCACCATCGGCGCGCTGGCGCTCTGTGAACCAGGCGGCGACTGGAGCCTGACCAATCTGTCCGCGACCGCGACGACGCGCGCGAACACACTGGTTCTGTCCGGCGTGAAGACATTCGTGACCGATGCTGCTTCCGCCGAACTGATGCTGATATCGGTGATGCGTGACGGCAAGCCAGCGCTCGTGCTCCTCGACCGCGCCGCCTTCAGCAAGGGCCGGATCGAGCGCGAGACGGTCATCGACGAGACCCGCCGCTCCTATCGCGTGACGCTGGAGGGCATGGTGGTCGCGCAGAGCGAGGTCCTTGACGTAGCCCAGACCCCGGCGGCGCTGCGGTTTCTCGATGATGCGGCCTGCCTCTTTGCCGCGGCGGAGATGTGCGGCGGCGTGGCCGGGGTTATCGCCACGACAGTGGAATATCTAAAGACGCGCAAGCAGTTCGGCCGGCTCATCGGGTCCTATCAGGCACTGAAGCATCCCATGGTCGATGCCCTCCTCATGCTCGATGCCGCGCGTTCGCATCTTTATTACGCCGCGAGCGTCATCGGTCAGGGCGTCGACGGGGAGATTGCCGTGCGCATGGCCAAGGCGGCGGCCGGCGAGGCATTGGCCTTCGCTGCCGACCGCGGCATTCAGTTTCACGGCGGCTTCGGGTTCACCTATGACTGCGACGCGCAGCTTTACCGCCGCCTTGGGCTCTGGGGCGAGATGCGCTATGGCGACGCGGCGTGGCAACGCGCCAAGCTGGCGGCGTTGCTGCTTTAGGCCTTTCGCCTCGGCAAGCCGATCATCCCAGAGCCTTGAGAAGCCACCCTGATCAGGCTGGGCTCCTCTTGGTGCTGGGGCTGCGCGATCTTTCTGGCAGAGCAGCTCTTTGCTGCGCCAGGCGACAGATGGGCAGATAGGACCGGTCGAGCACAGATCCGAACCGACAGAGTTCCGGAGAGTGTCCACATCCTTGATGAGTTGGATCAGAACCTCCATGGCGGGTACTTGAGGGTGTTCGCACGCCCTTGGGGTTCGCTCGCGGAGCATCGGGCGGCCAGAGCGGGGGAGCTCGACGGCGTCGCGCCAGAGCAGGCGGCTACGTCAATCGCAATGACCATAACACCGGCTTCCCACCATCATGGTTCACGGCCTTCCATTTTCAGGATCATGGGATCGGCGTTTACCAAGCGCTCTGTGGGACGGCGCTACCTTTGATGTGCCGGGTGGATGGGCTCATTTACGCAACTCTAATACTTTTAAGGTGATGCTCTAGAGCGAAGCAAGAAGCTACGCCGATGATCGAGCCCGCCCGTCTCCTTGCCTTTGCTTTTGCCAATGCTGACCTTTT
>JAKAVI010000234.1 GCA_021817355.1 Pseudomonadota bacterium
ATCTACTAGGCGTACCTGCTGGGTGGTATCATTTGTAAAGACATAAAGCTTCAGCCGGTCGGTACCGGCGAGGATTTCGGCCCTCACCTCTGTCGTTGTCCGACATTCCTCTTCGCTTGCCACGGCAACGAGGTCGCAGCCGGCATAGCGCTCGGCAAGGATGCTGCGCACCGCCTCGCCAGAGGGTCGCCCCGCCAGGGCCCAAAGCGACAACGGCACTTCAACCACCATGCCGCGATAGAAATTGCCCACGCTGGGGGCAAAGAGCGGGGGATGGTCCAGAGTAGCATGCTGCTGCATTTCAGGAATGTGCTTGTGGGTCAGCGCCGTTGCGTAGATGCGAGGTCCGGCGCTTGCGGCCCTGCTTTCAAATTCGCCGATCATGGCCTTGCCGCCGCCGGAGTAGCCCGAGAGCGCGTTGACCGTGATGACATCGTCCCGGCTGATCACGCCGGCATCGACCAGCGGTCGCACCAGTGCCAGAAATCCGGTGGGATAGCAGCCAGGATTGCTCACTCGCGCCGCCGCGGCGATACGTCCGCCCTGTCCCGGTAGAAATTCGGCAAAACCATAGACCCAGCCAGGAGCAGTCCGATGGGCGCTCGAGGCATCAATGATGCGGGTGCGCGGATTGTCGATCAGCTGCACGGCCTCACGGGCTGGCGCATCCGGCAGACACAGGATCACCACGTCGGCACTGTTCAGCACCTCCCGACGCGCCCCCGGATCCTTGCGGGCGCTGTCAGCCAGTACCAGCAGCTCGAGGTCGCGACGATGCGCGAGCCGCTCACCTATCTCAAGGCCGGTGGTCCCGGCCGCCCCGTCGACAAAGATCGTGTTCATGGCGCGATTTTTAACCTAAAGAGCATGCCACGTCACCTCGCAAGCTGGCGGGCGCATTTCTGAATATGGTGCCAGCTGTCTTCGACATGACGCCAGGTGGTATAGGTCTGACCGATCGAAATGCGGATCACAAGGCGACCGCGATGGCGTGTCTTGGTCAAATAGGTGAAGCCGCCATCATTCACGGCCTGCAGCAGCCGGTCGTTGAGGTCATCGAGATCAGCCACGCCCTCCCTGACATAACGAAAGCTAAGCAGTGCCAGATTGGGCCCGCTTGTGAGCTCAAAGTCCGCACTGCCGCGGATGAGACCGGCCAGACGTTCGGCCGCGGCAAGATCGGAGCGGATTTTGGCACGCAGGCCCTCGACACCGAAACTGCGCAGAACAAACCATAATTTGAGCGCACGAAACCTGCGGCCGAGGGCGATCGACCAGTCACGGTATTCAGGAACCGATGAGGTCTCGCGCGTTTCCAGGTAAGTTGGGGTCAAGGAGAGGGCGTGGGCCAGCCGTTTCGGCTCGCGCATGAAAAAGGCAGAGCAGTCAAAATTGGTCATCAGCCATTTATGCGGGTTGAGCACGATGCTGTCCGCACCATTCAACCCGGCAGCCAGGTGCTGCAGTTCGGGCAGGATCAGCGCAGCACCAGCCCAGGCCGCATCGACATGCAGGTAGATGCCTTCGGCGCGGGCAATGAGGGACAATTGATCGATGGGGTCGATCGCGCCGATACCAGTGGTACCAAAGCAGCCAACAATGCAGGCCGGGACATAGCCTTTGGCGCGGTCAGCCCGTATCGCCTCGATGAGCGCCGCCGTTGTCATCGCCCCGTTCTCGTCCACCGGAATTTTCCGCACATTGTCCGCGCCGATCCCGGCAATCCGAGCGCCCTTCTCGACCGAGGAATGCGCCTCGGCCGAACAATAGAGAATGAGCCTGGGCCCCCCAACGAGGCCTTCGCGGGAAAAACGTCCGTCACTGGCCCGCTCGGCCGCCGCGATGATTGCAAGCAAAGTCGCGCTGGAGGCCGAATCCTGGATCGAGCCCGTAAAGGCCGGCCCTAGCCCGATGATGTCGCCCAGCCACTCCATGACGCGCTGTTCCAACTCGGCGGCCGCCGGCGAGGTCTCCCAGAGAATGCACTGGGAACCGAGCGTCGCTGTGAGCATTTCAGCAAGAACGGAAGGCGGCGAGGAATTGGCCGGAAAATAGGCCAGAAACCGCGGATGCTGCCAGTGGGTGATGCCCGGCAGCAGGATGCGACGGAAGTCCGCAAAGATCTGGTCTATGGCCTCGCCGTTCTGTGGTGCCTCTTCGGGCAGCTGGGCCAGAATGGCGCCAGGCTCGAGCTGTGACCGCACCCGGTAGCCTTCAATCTGGCTGAGATAATCGGCCATCCACGTCACAAAATCGTGGCCGCTGCGGCGAAACTGGTCAAAATCCATCGTTCAGGCTCCTTGCGCGCGACCTAGACCGTATGGGAGACAGGGGCAATCTGCGATGACATTACGGCGGAAGGAACCGAGGCGACGGCGGCCTTGTCGGGCGGGTCGGCGTGAATTCAGTTGCTCCGACTGAGAATATCGCTGCTGGGCTATGTCTTTACTCCTGCTAGAACTTGGTCGCCGGAGGGGGCGTTGTAGATTTCACGCAGGAATATGTGAACGTATTAAGAACTTGACCCTGATGACTCTGCGTCTCCGTTAAAACTCCAGTGGTTCTGTCGATTACGACTGTCCAAGTCGCAGCCCCCGGAGGCCAATAAGAGGAATACTGAATTTTTGTGGGCGTAATCGCGGCTGGCGACACGGTTACTCCATAGCTTGGTGCTGCCGAGTTTATCCGGTCGTCGGATACTGCGCCTGTGCTTAAATTTATCCAGACATGCATAACATCGCTACCAGCGTTATCTGTACAGGCGAGTGTCAAATTATCGGCGCGCGCTGCAACTGGAAATGCCATCAACAGTATGCATATCGCAAATCCTGCGTGGCGACGTTTCAATTTTGCGTAAACCATCGAATAGCTTCCTCTTTTTGAGATTCATTGCAGTAGAAATTCGAGGCAAATCTTACGATAGTTGGCTCTTGTCCTGAAGCAGCACTTTCGGAATCTCGGCTTCGCATTTGAAACGGTAATGCCTCAATTTCATGCTGCAAGTTCGGCGCTACGTTCATATGAACTATACCTTTTCTGAAGATGGGTCGACGCCCGCGCCGAAACGCTTCGGCGTGGGGGATGTCAACCAAACGTGTCAGCCCACGTTCCTTTGCCGCCCCAGTTCTCCGTCATTTTGGGATCGGAAGTCCAGACAGATTTGAGTTGTGACGGCGTAGAGATCTAAAGATCAGATCGTTGGTCGGTCGATGGTGTCGATAGCCAGAAATTCTCAATTTGAGTTCAGTGTATGAATTTTCTTTGCTTTTTTGGATTCGGAGGATCTGGCGGGGCCGGTTCAAAGCCTCTTCATGGCCGTGCCGCCGCTGCCAGTGCCGGATTGAACGCCGTACCACTTACCAGCATCTGGTGAAGTACAACGGCAAGCTTGCGGGCCAGCGCCACCTTGGCCTTGCGCCTGCCTGCGCGTTTGGCCAGCCGCATCGCCCAGCTCTTCAACGTCGAGCCCTTCACCGGTCAGGTGAGGATCACGTTCGCCGCCTCGTGAAGAACGGTCCGCACAGAGGCGTCCCCGATCTTCGAGATCCGTCCGGTGACATCGGTCTCGCCCGACTGATACTTCTTCGGTGTCAGACCAAAATGGGGTCCCACCATACGCGATGATTGGAAGCGGGCGGGGTCATCGATCGCCACCACATAGGTCAGGGCCACAATGGCGCCGACCCCAGGGGGCGTCATCAAAAGCCTCGCTTATAGGGTGTTCCGGGCCAGGTTACGCACACTGGCTTCAAACCGCAGAAGCTGTCGGTTCAGCTCCTCACAGGCAGACAGCAAGGCCTCTGCAATCATCTGAAGGGTGGGGTGGTTCGCCGACCAGCTCGCGAACGGCGCAGGAAAGCTGCGCCGCGTTGTCAGGCCGACCTTGAGTCCGAAGCCACGCAGGATACCCCGCAAACTCAGTTCCACGTCCAGCAATTTGCTCTGGGCCAGCTTGCGCGCCGTCAGCACCGCCCGCAGTTCTGCGCCCCACCGATTTGCAGTGCACCGGCGCCGGAACCAGCCCATTCGCAGCAGCTGGGCAATGCCCCGGGCATCCTTGCGATCGGTCTTGACCTTCATGGTCTTGAACGCCGTCCAGACGTGACGGGTCTCCAGGAGTTCAACCGCAAATGCTGCCTCCTTGAGCCCCCCTGTACAGCCACTGCGACAATGGTCCCACTTCCAGACCTATCCGCGCATGGCCTCACATCCAGTCCCCCGAACCAGGCGACCAGCGTCTCCGGTTCCGACGCCACCTTGGCTTCCCGGATTGTCCAGCCGGTTCCGTCGACGAGGCACACCCTTGAGCTTTCCAAAGACACATCTATGCCTGCATACTCTGGGAATGGCTGTCCCCATTGACGCTTGGAGCAGGACCAC
>JAKAVI010000289.1 GCA_021817355.1 Pseudomonadota bacterium
ATTTCTCGCAAAATCCTTGGGTGGCACATGGGCGCTCAAAAGCACCGGCCGGCCGGTCTGCATAAGCGTCGCATCAAACGCCTCGGCCAGGCCCGGCTTTTCAGACGGGCCCAAGGGGCCAAACACCACCATGTCCGAAAGCCGCGCTGCATTCGTAACCTGGGTCGCAAAATTGCCCTGCATCTCACGCCAGGAGACGGTTACCCTGTCGGCCTTCTGCGGCTTGTCGATCAAGGATAGACCGGCATCGGCGACAATCTGTTTCAGCGCGGCGCAAGCCTCAGACGCGGCTTTGTCAGCAGCCTCCTTGGCGGCGTCGATGATCTCCTGCAGAACCACGCCGGACACTCCTTCGCCGAAAAAGGGCATGGCCTCGGTTGCGTCCGGGCGCACGAACAGCGCCTGGACATGAGCCGCAAACGGCCGAGCTGCTTCAAATGCACAGGCAAGCACATTGGCGTCGCGCGAGCCACCGGTCAGCGGTGCCAGGATTTTGACGTAAGACATCGAAGTTCTCCGTCTTTGAGCGTGCCACACTGTCCCGATCAGCAACGCGCGATCTTTGGTGCAAGTCAAGAACAGCGCTTTTCGCAAACGCAGCAGTGCCGCAACCCCGCGTGCGTTGCCTCACGCTGTCCCTTGAAGCTTTGCGCCCATCCCTGTTCCAGTGCGGGGCAAAACTCTCGCCCTGAGCCCGGCGATTTAGTAAACCGCACCATTGCCTTAGTGAGAGATCATGCCCACGACCCCAACCCAACCGCCGCGCGCCTGGCAGCGAATGCTGAGCGGACGTCGCCTTGACCTGCTCAACCCCTCGCCTCTGGACGTCGAGGTCGCGGACATCGCCCACGGCCTTGCCCGCGTCGCCCGCTGGAACGGTCAAACCCGGGGCAGCCACGCCTTCTCGGTAGCCCAGCACTGCGTCCTTGTTGAACACCTGACGGCAGAGCTGAAGCCGCGGCTGGGCCGACAGGGTCGGCTCCTTGCCCTCCTTCATGACGCCCCGGAATACGTGGTTGGCGATCTCATCAGCCCCTTCAAGGCCGCAGTCGGGATTAATTACAAGGATTTCGAACTGCGCCTGGCCCGCGCCATCCACATCCGCTTTGGCCTGCCGGCCGAACCGGCAAGCGATCTTCTTGCTCTGATCAAACGCGCCGACCATCTCAGCGCCTATCACGAAGCGACCCAGCTGGCCGGCTTCTCGCGCCGTGAAGCCGCCAAGTTTTTCGGCTCCCCGCCCAAGGGGCTGGCCACGCCACGGCTCGTACCCCTGCCGGCGGACCAGGCCCAAGCACAGTTTCTCGAGCGCTTCCAACGTCTCGCTTAATGCATCGACATTCGGCGCCGTCTCGTTTACCTCCAGCGTCCAAGGAGGCCCGCCCGCATGAGCATGATCATCGTGACTCCACTTTCGGCCCTGAAGGCTGGGATCCGGCGTTACCAGCCCTCACACGTGATCACCTTGCTGTCGCCCGAACATATGATCGACACGCCGGCCGGCGTGGTCCCGGATCATCATCTTCGCATTGCCGTCAACGATGTCAGCGATCCGGCAACTGCCGAAATGCCTCCGGGTCCTGATCACGTCGCGGCACTGCTGAGCTTTGCCGGCAGCTGGGACGCTGAAAAGCCGCTCTTGGTCCATTGCTGGGCCGGCATCAGCCGCTCCATGGCGGCCGCCTTCATCCTGCTCAACCAGCGCCTGGGCGCCGGCCATGAGACAACCATTGCCAAAGCGATGCGGCGGCGTGCCCCCCATGCCTATCCCAATTTGCTTTTGGTGCGTTATGCCGACCTGCACCTTGGTCGTGACGGAGCCATGGTTCGGGCCATAGAGGGCATGGGCCGCGGCCTCGTGGTCGCCGAAGGTGAATGCGTCGAGCTGCCTCTTGACCTGGACGTTCTCTGATGGCGCGCACCACCGATGTTGTCCGCATCGGGCTTTCGGCGGCAATCGTCTCGGTCGCCGACGAGGTCCCACGTGTGCTCGCGGTCAGCCATCCCGATGCACCCGATGGCCTGCCGTTTGGTCCGTTCGATCCACTCGATCATCGTACCTTGGAAAGTGGTCTGCGCAGCTGGGTGCGGCAGCAGACCCTGCTTGAACTGCATTATGCGGAACAGCTTTACACCTTCGGCGACCGCGGCCGCCACATGGTCAAGTCCGACGAGGGGCCGCGTGTGGTCTCGGTAGGTTATCTCGCGCTGGTGCGCGCAGCTGGCGCCCGTCGCGCGGCACAGACGCAGTGGCAGAACTGGTATGCCTATTTCCCTTGGGAAGACTGGCGCCAGACCCGCCCCCCCATCCTCGATGACATCATTCTGCCGGCGCTGAACGGCTTTTGCCGCAGTGGTCGGGACGCTGCAGAAGTCGCCGCACGCAAACAGCGCGTCACCTTGTGCTTCGGTTCCATCAGCGCCGGCTGGGACGAAGAGCGCGTGCTCGACCGCTATGAACTGCTTTATGAAGCCGGTCTCGTCGAGGAGGCCGCCCGCGACGGCCGTGCCCAGGTTCAGCTGCCCGAAGTCCCCCTGGGGCGCACGATGATGTTTGACCATCGCCGTATCCTGGCTACCGCTATCGCCAGGCTCCGGGGCAAGATGAAGTATCGTCCACTGGTGTTCGAACTGATGGCCTCGACCTTCACCTTGCTCGAATTGCAGCGGACGGTTGAGGCGATCTCCGGCGTGCGCCTTCACAAGCAGAATTTCCGCCGCCTGGTCGAGGGTCAGGGACTGGTCGAGCGCACCGGAAAGCTTTCGGCCAGCAGCCGCGGCCGACCGGCCGAGCTGTTCCGCTTTCGCCGTGAAGTCCTCAGTGAGCGCCCGGCACCGGGCCTGCGCCTCGGCATGCGGCGCTGAGGCTTACTCTGACCAGCCTTCACTCAGAAACCGCTCAGCCATGGCGCAGTGCATGGCAATGCCACGAGCCATGGCCTGCTCGTCGAGCAGCACGCGGTTGGAGTGCAAGGAACAGCAGGAACGGAAATCCCCGCCCTCTGGCGTCGCGCCGAGAAAATACATCGCCCCCGGCACTTCATTGAGCACATAGGAAAAATCCTCGGCGCCCATGGTCGGGGACGGCATCGTCATCCAGCCTCCTTCCCCGAAAAGCTCGGTGGCAACCTTGGAACCAAGACGCGCTGCACGCTCGTCGCAGATGGTAACGGGAAAGCCCGGTTCGATCACAAGCTCGGCTTCGCACAAATGTGCCGCCGCGATATGGCTGACTAGACGCTGGAGGCCTTCATGCGCTTTGGCCCGCGAGACCTTGGAAAAGCTTCTAATCGTACCTTCCAGTTCGGCCACTTCGGGAATGATGTTGTTGGTCGTGCCGGTGGTGATACGGGCAATGGTCATGATCACCGGATCAAAAGCTTCGATGCGCCGGGTCACCAGGGCCTGAATGGCGGTCACGATCTCGCAGGCGACCGGGATGGGATCCACGGCGTTGTGCGGCTGGGAGGCATGCCCGCCCTTGCCGGTGATCTTGAGCTTGATCTTGTCCGCGGCGGCCATCAGCGGACCAGCCTTTCCGGCCAGAATGCCCGAGGGAATGTTGGGCGTGATGTGCAAAGCAAAGGCGGCATCCGGCAAGGGGTTGATGATGCCGTCCTTCAGCATCTCGCGGGCACCATGATGGCCTTCCTCACCCGGCTGGAACATAAAATAGACACTGCCTGCAAGGCGATCGCGATGGGCACAGAGCGCTTTGGCGGCGCCAACCAGCATGGCGACATGGGTATCGTGACCGCAGGCATGCATCGAGCCGGCATGGCGCGAAGAAAACGGTAGCCCGGTCTCTTCGGTCAGCGGCAGGGCATCGGTGTCACCACGCAGCAGCACAGTGCGGCCATTGGCGGGACCCTTGAGCACGGCAATGAACCCGGAGGTAGAGGGCCCTTCCCGGTATTCGAGGGGCAGGCCAGACAAGGCCGCCTTGGCCTTGGCCGCGGTCTTGGGATTGAACAATCCCTGCTCGGGTTCTTCATGGATCGCCCGCCGCAGCTGGATGGCCTCCCCCAGGAGACTCTCGCCCATGTCCACCCAAAGCCGGCTGTCCTGTCGATCCATGATCATCATCCCTCGTTGAAACAGTGCGCCAATTCGCCCTCAACCCCCGGCGGAAGTCAACGCCGCGCCTTGGCGCCGCAGGCGCCGCCCAGGACACATTTCCGCTTGACGGATTTATGCTCAACTATAGCATATATGGGTCACAAGGGCCGGCCGCTTGACGGCCGGCTATTTCGGACCACATTTATGCTCAATTAGAGCATAATACGGAGGCGGCCATGGACCGTGTCACAGCAGCAGGATCTCAGCTCCCTGCCTATACCCCGGCGGTAGCGGAGGCGACCCGCGAAGCCTATGACCG
>JAKAVI010000089.1 GCA_021817355.1 Pseudomonadota bacterium
TTGCTGCTGCCTTTCTGGCCGTTGCCGTATTTTCGGGTGTTGGCTGGTTGGACTTTGGCGTTCATGCCGCCACAGGTCTGATCGCGCTAGCTGCGGGCTTTTTGATGTTCAACCTGCGCTGGATCGGCGGAGGTGATGCCAAGCTCTTTGCGGCTACAGCACTGATCCTCGGGCCGCACCTGGTGCTCGACTATACACTGCTCGCCGCAATCTTGGGCGGCGCGATGGCTGTTATGCTGCTCGGCATGCGCCAGCTGCCTCTTCCGGCACCTTTCTCAAGTCAGGGCTGGCTCGTTCGTTTACATGACGCCCGCGAGGGTATCCCTTACGGCGTAGCGCTGGCGCTGGCGGCCCTGGTGGTCATTTTTCGAAGCGACCTTTTCCAGTTTGTCGTCAGTTAGCTGCATTTCTGCGTACATCCTTAAGTGTTTTCTAAAGTCTTCATGGTGGCATCTGCACAAAGGAGCATCGCCCTATGGACAGGTCTCGTATCATCGTCTTGAGTGTCGCGGGTATCGCCGCCGTTCTCGCGGCGTTGATGGTGCGCAATCTCCTCGGTCACAGCACCACCACGGCGCACGCCGCCATCGCACCCGCTCGAGCGTCAACTCTGTTGGTCCTTGTGGCCCGCAGCGATTTGCAGCCGGGCATTGAAGTCACTCCAGACGAGGTCAAGTGGCAAAGGTGGCCGAATGCTGCTGTAAGCCCAAGCTTTATCACGTCGCCCCAGGCAACTGACATCGCGACGACCGTCCAAGGTACGGTGACGCGCGCGCCGATCCTCGCCGGCCAGCCTCTTTCAACCACCAACATCGTGCACGCGACATCTGCAGGATTCATGTCCGCGCAACTCACACAAGGCATGCGTGCGGTGTCAATTCAGATCAGCGACTCAACTGGAGCCAGTGGGTTCATCCTACCCAACGATCGCGTCGATGTCCTGATGACACGAAATGCAACGGGTGCTGGAAGTCAAACGCGAACCATCCTGCAGGATGTCCGCGTGTTGGCTATTGGCCAGACTTACAAACAGAAAAAGGGCGAAAAAGTCATCACTGGCAAGACTGCGACACTGGAGGTTACTCCTGCGGGAGCCGACGCACTCGCGAATGCTGGGGCAAGCGGTACGCTCACGTTGGCACTTCGTCCGCTCGTCAATGCGCCCGTGGCTGAACAAAGTTATGTCGATGCTCCGATAACCGTCATTCGTTACGGCATTACGTCCAGCACTGGACAGAAGCAGGATTGAACCATGCGTATTCTCTCTGCTGGTCTGTTTGTATTTCTTTTGTTGGCGCCCGCATGTGCCAGTACCGCGCAGGCATCATCTGCGGGAGCGAACCCGCGGGTGCTGCGGGTTGAGGTAGCGCCAGGTGGGGTACATGAGCGCATCAGGCTGGCGCTCCACAAGGCTGAACTGATCCACCTCAACGCGAATGCACGCGATGTCCTGGTTTCCAATCCCGATATTGTGGATGCCGTGGTGAAGGGCCCGCGACGGATCATTTTGCTGGCCAAGAAAATCGGTCAGACCAACGCCTTCTTCTTCGATGCCGCAGGTCACCAGCTTCTGTCGATTGATATCCGGGTGGAGCGCGATGTGACAGCGCTCTCCAAGATGCTCCATGCAGATATGCGGGGCAGTGATATTCACGTAGCGGCTCTTAATGACAACCTGGTGCTTACCGGGGACGTCGAAAATGCCGTTCAGGCGACGCGGGCCGCTGATCTGGCGGCGCGTTTCGTGGGCGATCCGAAGAAGGTCGTAAATATGCTCAACATCGGTGGTGGCGAACAGGTCATGCTGCGCGTCCATATCGCCGAGGTGCAGCGTGCCGTCGCCAAGCAGTTGGGCATTGACCTCGCGGGCGCCGTTGTCGCTGGCGGGGTGCCGATTGGAGTGTCTACCTCCAATCCCTACGGCCTGGTCGGGCAGGCTCTTAGCGATCTGTCTGGTTTTCAGGCGGGACAAGTGTGCTCCGCGGCAAGCTCGGCGATCAACCCGCTGGGCGCCCTTCAAGGCGGCGGGGTCTGTCAGATCCGTAACAATGTTCAGGGAACGCTGAAGGCGCTGGAGACGGTCGGGCTGGTACACATGCTAGCCGAACCAAATTTGACGGCAGTGTCCGGACAGACGGCCCAGTTCCTGGCCGGTGGCGAATTTCCCGTACCGGCCGGTCGCGACCTGGAGGGCAATGTCACGGTTGTCTTCAAGAAATTTGGCGTCGGTCTGTCATTCACTCCGGTCGTTCTCAGTCCTCATCGCATTTCACTACAGATATCAACCGAGGTCAGTGAGCTGACCAACACGGGTTCCTTCACTCTCACCGGAACTGCCCCCGGAAGCAATTTGACGATACCGGCGCTGTCGGTTCGGCGGGCGCAAACGACGGTCGAACTGCCGTCGGGTGGCAGCTTTGCCATCGCTGGTCTGCTTCAGCATACCACCAAACAGCAGATTGATGCCTTTCCGGGCCTAAAGGACATGCCGGTACTGGGTGCGCTGTTCCGCAGCCGGGACTTCCAGAATAACGAAACCGAACTCGTTGTCATGGTCACTCCCTATCTCGTCAATCCCGTCGCACCCAACAAGATTGCACTGCCGACCGATGGTTTCCGGCCGGCTAGCGACGCCCAGGCGATTCTGTTTGGCAAGCTCAATCAGGCACATCAAAAAGTTCCACCCAGACTTGCCCGCACACCTGATCACCGGTTCATCGTCGAATAGGAGAAAGCGCATGCACGGTCATATTTCGCGTCTGTTCGTGGCATCTGCTGCTCTGTCCTTGGCGCTGCTTGCCGCGGGATGCAGCTCAAACAGCGATCTGGGCAATCTTCAATATGACGCGGCCGCCAATCATCCTATCGCCGTTGAACCCCAGACGGTGACCCTGTCGTTACCCTTTTCTACCAAGGCAAAGGGGTTGCCACCGCGTGACGAGGTTCGGCTGCGCCGCTTTGCAACCCGGTATCTGAGCAGCGGTCATGGCGCGCTTTCAATTGTTGCTCCTCAGAACGCTGAAGCCCGGCGACAGCTGTCCTTTTTTGGAGGGAAGCTGGCCGGTCTCGGGGTAAGTTTAAAGCGTATCTTGGTTGGAACAGATGGCGTCGTTTCAAGTGACCATGTCGAGCTGCGCTTTATGACTTATGAAGCGAAGGCGCCCCACTGTGGTGACTGGAACAACATCAGCCACACCGGTTCCAACTTGCCCATGGAAAATTTTGGCTGCGCCACACAGCATAATCTCGCGGTCATGGTAGCTGACCCCAGAGATCTCATCGCCCCGCGCAGGCTCGGGACTAGCGATGCCACAGAGCGCACCCAGATGATGCAAAAATATGAAACCGGCAAGCTCACGACGTCTGCGCAGCCTCCCCAGGCAGTGGCGCGGGTTGGCTATTAGGTTGAGGAGAGTGATATGGCCAAGCCCATGGATAGAGGCGATCGGGAATTTTCAGGTACGGCACCGCACGAACGCCCCGTTCCTCGCATTTCTATGCATGCATTTTGTCAATCTGGAGAGAACCAGTCAGCGCTGCAGCTCGCCGCTGAGGACCGCCGGCTGGCAAAGGCGAGCGTAAAGATTGAGCTTGGTGGCATCAGCGGTGCCGTTCAGCACTATACCGGCCAGGTCACGCCCAATCTCCTGATCGTCGAAACAGGGTCGCATGGTGGGGAGGCGCTCGCTGAGATCGATCGGCTGGCGGAAGTATGCGATCCCGCGACCAAGGTCATCGTCATAGGGAACGCAAATGACGTTGAGCTCTATCGTGAATTGATGCGCCGCGGCGTAAGTGAGTACCTGGTCGGGCCAGTGAAGCCGCTGCATCTGATTGAGACCGTTTCCGGATTGTACCTGGATCCGGATGCAGCCCCCATAGGACGTGTCATCAGTTTTATCGCCGCTCGCGGCGGTGCGGGGGCGTCGACACTCTCGCACAACATAGCCTGGTATATTGCCGAGCAGCTGGCCATCAACACAGTTCTCGTGGATCTGGATCTGCCGTTTGGTACGGCAAGCCTTAATTTCGACGAAGAGCCTGGACAGGGTGTTGCCGACGCACTTGCCGCGCCGGAACGCCTTGATGAGGTTCTGCTCGAGCGTGTGCTACAGAAGGTTGGCGAGCGGCTGTCTCTGTTCAGCGCGCCGGCCGTGCTCGAACGCGAGTATGAAACCAATCCGGAATCCTTCACTGCGGTCATCGATGCCGTTCGTGCCATAGCGCCCTGTGTTGTTCTTGATCTGCCTCACATCTGGTCGCCCTGGATCCGCGAGCTTCTCCTGCGCTCCGATGACATCGTAATTGTCGCCACAGCTGATTTGCCTGCGCTGCGGAACACCAAG
>JAKAVI010000156.1 GCA_021817355.1 Pseudomonadota bacterium
CATGACGCACCACATGCTCGAGCAGCGCCATGAGGGGGAGGTAAAAGCCGGCGGTGTCGATGAGGATGATGGGTTTTTGGTGGACGCCGAGCTGGGCCTCGGTCAGCACTTCGAAAAACTCGTCCAGGGTGCCGAAGCCGCCGGCAAGCAGGACAAAAGCGTCTGCCATAGCGAGCAGGCGGCGTTTGCGGCTCTGTAGATCTGCTGTAAGCTCAAGGCTCTCGCCATGGCTCATGGGGCGCTCTTGCTGCTGCAAGAATTCCGGCAGGACACCGTGGACGGGTTGGCCAAGGGCGCTCACGGCGCGGGCGGTTTCGCCCATCAGCCCGACATCGCCGCCGCCGAAGACCAGTGACCAGCGGGCCTGCGCAATTCTGTGGCCGAGCTCCCTCGCCTGCGCTGCGAACTGCGGATCATCGCCCAAGGACGAGCCGCAAAAGACGCAGACGGTAAATAAATCGGGTGAGGGGGGCGTTGCAGGCGTGGTCATGACAGGTGAGGCTTTCTCGGGCAATGGCAGTGGCAAGCTGTGCCGCTGCGGACTTGGACCTTTGGGGCAAAGGTTGCGGTCAGAGACATAGCTGCGTAAACGACGCCAAAGGGAGGATAGCTGTGCGCCGTCTGTTCGTCATCCTAGCCGCCATTGCCGTTTTTGCCTTCCTCGCCGGTTATCTGACCTTTGCCGGCGGCAACATGGGACACTGATTGATGCGCCGATCGCTGGTCGAAGAAGGTAGTGGTACTGCACAGCTGGGCCCGCTGTGGCGGCTCATGCCCTATCTGTGGCCAAAGGGTCGGCCGGATCTCAGGCTGCGTGTTGTAGCGGCGCTCGTCTGCCTCATCCTTGCTATTCTTGCCACCGCCACCTTCCCGGTGGTGATGCGCTACGTCACTGACGCGCTGGCCAAGAGCCCAGCGCAGATTGCCCTCAGTTCCGCGCTGTCGCTCGTGGGGGCCTATGTCCTGGCGCGGATTTTGATGCAGACCTTCGCTCAGCTGCGCGATGGCATTTTTGCCAAGGTGCAGTATCACGCCATGCGCGAGGTGGGGGTTTCGACATTTGCCCATGTTCACACCCTGTCCCTGCGCTTTCATCTGGAACGCAAGACAGGTGGGCTGTCGCGGCTGATCGAACGCGGCACAAAGGGCATCGATACGCTCCTGTCCTTCGCCCTTTTCAATATTTTCCCGACGCTGTTTCAGCTTCTGATCTTCTGCGCGATCCTCATTGCCACGCTCAATATCTGGATTGCACTGGTTACCTTCGCGATGGTGGTGGCCTATGGCTGGTTTACCCTGGCGGTGACCCGCTGGCGCATCCAGTTCCGGCGGGAGATGAACCAGTCCGATCAGGAGGCCAACACCAAGGCGGTCGACAGTCTGTTGAATTACGAGACGGTCAAATACTTCAACAATGAGGCGCACGAGACGCGCCGTTTTGACCGGTCAATGGAAAAATTTGCGAGCGCCTCGATTGCGTCGCAAACCTCGCTGTCGATCCTCAATACTGGCCAGGCAATCATCGTGGCGCTCGGTATGGGGACGGTCATGGCGATGACCGCCTTCGGCATCAAATATGGACGCTTCACCGTCGGCGATTTCGTGATGGCCAATGCCATCTTGATGCAGCTATACATGCCGCTCAACCTTCTGGGGACGGTCTATCGGGAGATCACCCAGGCACTGGTTGACATGGACGCCATGTTCCGCCTGCTGCATCAGCCCCAGGAAGTGGTTGATGCGCCCGACGCCCGCCCGCTCGCCATAAAGGGCGGCGAAATCGTCTTTGAGGACGTCGTGTTTGCCTATGACCCCGCACGTACCATCCTCAAGGGCATCAGCTTCCAGGTGCCGGCCGGCAAGACGGTTGCAGTGGTGGGTCCCTCGGGCGCGGGAAAGTCGACCATCAGCCGCATCCTCTACCGCTTCTACGACATCCAGAGCGGGGCGGTGCGCATAGACGGTCAGGACATCCGCAAAGTCACACAGGCCTCGCTGCGTCAGGCGATTGGCATCGTTCCGCAGGACACAGTGCTGTTCAATGACACCATCCGGTACAATATCGCCTATGGCAGGATCGGCGCCAGCGATGGCGAGATCGAGGAGGCCGCGCGCATGGCTCAGATCGAGCCCTTCATCGGCGAGTTGCCTGATGGTTACAACGCCATGGTCGGTGAACGCGGGCTGAAACTTTCTGGTGGCGAGAAGCAGCGCGTGGCCATCGCCCGCACCATTTTGAAAAACCCTCCGATCCTGCTTCTGGATGAAGCGACGTCGGCACTGGATACGGGCACCGAGCGCGAGATCCAGAGCCAGCTCAATCTGGTGTCGCAGAACAGAACTACGCTGGTCATCGCCCACCGGCTGTCAACGGTGGTCGACGCCGATGAGATTCTGGTCCTTGATCACGGCGAAATCATCGAGCGAGGCCGTCACAGCGAGTTGCTGGCACGCGGCGGCCACTATGCGGCGATGTGGAACAAGCAAAGAGAAGCTGCGGCGGCACGTGAGCGGCTCAAGGCCGTCGAACATGACCCCGATGTCAGTCCGGATGCGGCCCGGGTGCGCCGGGATGAGGCGGCGGAATAGGCCGCTCTTCTCACAGTACCTCGATCCGATCGACTTCGACGCCCTTCATGCCCTGTCGGGTGGAGTAGCGGATGCGCTGCTCGGGCGTCAGCGCGGCCACGCCCGAACGCCGCAAGGCGCTGGCGTGGACATAGACATCGCCGCCGCCATTTTCCGGGACCACGAAGCCAAAGCCCTTCTGATCGTTGAAAAACTTGACGCGGCCATCGACCATGGCGCCGGAGGGGGCGCTGTCGCGGGCACCCCCCCCGCGCCTTCCGCGGTCGTCATCGCCGACGCTTGGGCTGCGCACCTTGCGCGGCGGCTGGGCTTCTGCGGTTGAGGTATCGAGGCTGTGCACGGCCACGACCTGAAGGCCGCGAGGGGATTCCTGCAGGTCGCAGACAACGGTTGATCCGGGTGGAACATCTGTTGCACCGACCGCGGCCAGGGCACTGGCATGACAGAACGCGTCGCCGCCGCGTTCCAGAGTGATGAAGCCGTACCCCTTGGTCGCGTTGAACCACTTGATGGTGCCTCGAGCCGATGCCTGTGCGAGGCGCGTCGTGTCATAATTCGCCATGATGCTGCCGATTAAGTCCCGCCGGGTGCCTAATTTACCGCCGCGCTCACTCCCCCCCGGCGAAGGAAAGCGCGACAGATTGCCATCATGCCTAAAAGTTACCTACGTTCGCAATGGGGGGTGGTCCTTCGGGAGCCTCCCCTCCGCCGCACGGCGTAAGGGCGCCTCTGGCGGCCGGTGCGAGGCAAGCCTTACGGCCGGATCCCTATTCCAGGGGCTCGAGCCTGACGGTCGAGACCGTCGGTGTGGGTTTTGGGATTACGAGCAACACAAGAAATGTGGGCAGGCTGAGAAACAGCATCAGATAGAACGTATCGGCATAGGAAATCGCGAGCGCCTGCTGGTTAACAATCAGTTCCATGATCGTGCGGCCAATCGGCAATTGCGGGTTGAAGAACAGGGCGGGCGCATTGACGGACAAGGCCCGATTGAAGGGGGTGACATGGGCCGCGAGCGAGGCGTGAACGGTCTGCATGTTGGCGGCGAGGGCCGAGGAGGTGATGGAGACCCCCAGAGCCATCCCCATGTTGCGGACCAGGTTGATGATCGCCGCCGCATCCGTGCGCAGCTCCGAAGGCAGGGTGGCGAAGGCCATGACGTTGGCGGGAATGAAGATGAGCCCCATGCCGATGCCCTGCACGAAGGTGGTGCTGGCAAGCATTGTGGGGGTGACGGAGGGGGTCCATGACGACATCTGCCACATCGACCAGGTCAGCAACACACAGCCAAGCGTCATGGGCATGCGGGCATCAACCCGCATCACTACCCTGCCCATGAGCATCATGGTTAGCATGGTGCCCACCCCGCGCGGCGCCAGCATCAGGCCGGTATCGAGCACCGTGTAGCCGCCCAGCTCCTGCAGGAATGGCGGCAGGAGTGCCGTGGTCGCCAGCATCAGGATGCCGACGAAGAACGTCAGCACGAGGGCGGAGACGTAGTTCACATCCTTCAAAAGGCCGCGGGGCAGGAAGGTGTGATCACTCGTGAAATAATGGACAATAAAAAGATAGGCGCCGGTCCCTGAAAAAACGGCTTCTGTGATGATTTCACCAGATGAGAACCAGTCTTTTGAGGTCCCGCGATCGAGCATGAACTGAAGTGCTGCAATCGCCACCGCGAAGAATACAAATCCAGTCCAGTCAAATTTCTTGGCTTCATGCTTTTTTTCTTCGGAAAGAAAGATAAGA